>CAYHRC010000014.1:0-13879 GCA_964358565.1 uncultured Sphingobacterium sp.
TTGCAAATAGTTGGGTAATTAAGGCTCGCTGATAATTTTTTAGCAAATTACCCATAAATGGTATATTGATGTATAAAGTATGAAATATTCTACGTACGTAGAAAAAAGTATTAAGATAAAAAATAATGAGTAAAGGAACTAAAGATATTAAATGTTCATTCTGTGGCTCCGGCAAGCAAGATACGCTTATGCTTATCGCTGGTCTTGATGCGCATATTTGCGATAAATGTGTAGCTCAGGCCAACCAGATACTTGCTGAAGAACTTAATGTCCGAAAAACAAAATCTACTCAGGCATATGAAACGCTTTTAAAGCCTGTTGAGATTAAAACTCACCTGGATCAGTATGTAATTGGTCAGGATCAGGCAAAAAAAATACTTTCTGTTGCTGTCTATAATCATTATAAGCGCCTTAACCAAAAGGTGGGTAAAGATGAGGTTGAGATTGAAAAATCGAACATCATTATGGTGGGTGAGACCGGGACAGGTAAGACCCTTTTGGCTAAAACGATTGCACGGGTTCTAAATGTGCCATTTTGCATATGTGACGCAACTGTCCTGACCGAAGCAGGTTATGTTGGAGAGGACGTTGAAAGTATTCTAACCCGCTTGCTTCAGGCTGCCGATTATGATATTACTGCAGCAGAACGGGGGATAGTTTATATAGATGAAGTGGATAAGATCGCCAGAAAAAGTGATAATCCTTCAATTACACGTGATGTATCTGGTGAAGGAGTTCAACAGGCTTTGTTAAAGATCCTGGAAGGTACTATTGTGAACGTACCGCCTCAGGGGGGAAGAAAGCATCCTGATCAAAAGATGATCGCCGTAAATACCAATAATATATTGTTCATCTGCGGAGGTGCATTTGATGGCATCGAAAAGAAGATTGCAAACAGACTGCGAACTCAAACAGTTGGATACAAGGTAGATAAGGATGAAGTAAATATTGATCTAAAAAACCTGTATAAATATATCACTCCTCAGGATTTGAAATCATACGGACTGATTCCGGAATTGATTGGACGATTACCTGTAATTACCCATTTAAATCCATTGGACCGCGATACTTTATTAAGTATCTTAACAGAGCCTAAAAATTCTTTGATAAAACAGTATAAGAAATTGTTTGAGTATGAGAATGTGAATCTTGAATTCGACAAGGGAGTTATGGAATTTATTGTTGATAAAGCAATGGAATTTAAGCTTGGTGCGCGGGGTCTTCGTTCTATTTGCGAAGCAATTATGATCGATGCTATGTATGAAACACCCTCAGGGAAGACCGGCAAGGAACTGTTCATTACTCTCGATTATGTCACAGATAAATTTGAAAAATCTGATCTTAAAAAGTTAAAAGTAGCATAAAAGAGCCCCGAAGAAATTCGGGGTTTTTTGTACAATAAAAAATAGATCGATGAACGAAGAAAAGGACGTTAAAAAAGAAGCTGCTGAGCTTGACAAGCCAAAGAAGATCAAAGAGGTCGAATCTCCTGTTAAAAAAGGTCTTAAAAACAAACAGGATATAGTTGATAACTGGCTTCCGCGATATACAGGCAGGCCTTTAACTGAGTTCACGGATTTTATCTTACTGACTAACTTTTCCAGGTATCTTACCTTTTTTTCAGAATGGCATGATAATGCTCCTATCATAGGTTTAGACAAGCCTATGCAAAGTGTGTCGGCCAACGGAATAACGATCATTAATTTTGGAATGGGCAGTCCGATGGCAGCAACTATGATGGATCTTTTATCAGCCATAAAGCCTAAAGCTGTGCTTTTTCTGGGAAAATGCGGTGGTTTAAAGAAAAAGAACAAGCTTGGCGACCTTATCCTGCCTATTGCTGCTATAAGGGGCGAGGGAACATCTAATGATTACCTTCCTGCAGAAGTTCCTGCATTACCCGCATTTGCTTTGCAAAAGGCTATTTCAACAACGATACGTGATCATTCAAGAGATTATTGGACAGGAACAGTTTATACAACAAATCGCCGTGTATGGGAACATGATAAGGTTTTTAAAAAGTATCTGAAAACTTTACGTGCTATGGCGGTTGATATGGAAACTGCCACTGTTTTCACAGCGGGTTTCGCTAATAAAATTCCCACAGGAGCCTTGCTTCTTGTCTCTGATCAGCCAATGATCCCGGAAGGGGTTAAAACGGCAAATAGTGACTCCAGGGTTACCGAACAATATGTCGAAACCCACCTGCGGGTTGGAATTGATTCCCTGAAACAATTGATTAATAATGGTTTGACTGTCAAGCATTTGAAATTTTAAGTCAATGCTTTTTAGGTTTAGCCTGCGTGTAAAGAAGGGTGGAGAAATCAATCAACTCCCTGAGTTTACAATATGTGACAATTCAATCTTAATTTTGGGAACAAAGGAATCAAAAACATTTCTATGTAATTATTAATAGATTAATCGTTGATTTTTCTAAATTGCTGCCATAATCTGATGTTATGCTTTTGCTTGGAATTGATCTTGGAACATCTTCGATAAAAGTTTCTGTAGTTGAATCTGATTCTCAGAAGTGCATCGCTTCCGCTCAATACCCTGAGATTGAATCAGAAATCATTTCTCTTCAAACAGGCTGGGCGGAACAATCTCCTGAAATCTGGTGGGAAAATGTGCAACAGGCCATTTTAAAAGTCAATAGTACCGGATTATATAATCCTCATGATATTTCTGCTATTGGTATTTCTTATCAAATGCACGGATTAGTTATTGTTGATAAGGAACAAAATGTATTAAGAAATTCTATAATCTGGTGTGACAGTCGTGCAGTGGAAATTGGCAATGCAGCTTTTGATACAATCGGTCACGAAAAAAGTCTTTCTCATCTGCTCAATTCTCCCGGAAATTTTACAGCATCTAAGTTGGCCTGGGTTAAAAGAAACGAACCAGGCATTTATCAGCAAATTGATAAGGTCATGTTGCCGGGCGATTTTATCTCTATGAAATTTACCGGTGAAATTACAACTACAGTTTCTGCTTTATCAGAAGGTGTATTCTGGGATTTCAGCGCCAATGAGGTATCTCAGGATATTTTAAAGTATTTTGATTTTGATTCTAAATTATTACCGTCAATTTTTCCTGTTTTTTCAGAACATGGCCAGTTAAAAGCGTCAATAGCAGAGCCATTGGCTTTAAAAGCCGGTATACCGGTAACTTATAAATCGGGCGACCAACCTAACAATGCTTTATCGCTGAATGTGCTAAAACCAGGAGAGGTAGCCGCAACTGCCGGGACCTCAGGTGTAATATATGGGATCAGTGATCAACTGACCCATGATAAACAATCGCGTGTAAATACTTTTGCACATGTCAATCATACAGATGAAAATAAGCGGCTGGGTGTATTACTTTGCATCAATGGGACAGGCATATTAAACCGCTGGGTAAAAAATATCTTTGATTCAGATCTTAGTTATTCTGATATGAATACTGAAGGTATAAAAGTTAAAACTGGCAGTGAGGGATTAAGAATATTGCCTTTTGGTAATGGAGCGGAACGTATGCTGAACAACATGATTGTAGGCGCGCATATTCATCATATCGATTTAAATTTGCATAAACGGGCTCACATTTTGCGTGCCGTGCAGGAAGGAATTGCTTTTGCTTTTCGTTACGGGCTTGATATCATGCGTGAGAACAAAATGTATCCTACATTGATCAGGGCTGGCAGGGCTAATATGTTTTTAAGTGAATTGTTTACAGAAGCTTTTGTGAATGCTACAAACGTTCCGGTACAATTCTTTAATAACGACGGCAGTGTTGGTGCAGCTTTGGGCGCCGGAATTGGATTCAAAGAATATGGATCTCCTGAAGATGCATTTACCAAGATGAAATTGGGGGAATTAATAGAGCCCACTCATGCAGTTGAATATGAAGGAATATATCAGGAATGGAAAGAATTACTAGAAAATCAATTAAATAAATAATTAATCAGCAAAGATATGTCAGGTACTGTATTAGGGAATAAGGAATTTTTTAAAGGTATTGGTCCGATCAAATACGAAGGTCCGGGATCTGATAATCCATTGGCATTCCGCTGGTATGATGAAAATAGAATAGTGGCAGGCAAAACCCTGAAGGAAACTTTGCGTTTCGCCTGCGCTTACTGGCATTCCTTCGTAGGAAATGGTTCTGATCCTTTTGGAGAGCCAACTCATTTATTCCCATGGAACGAAAAAACGGATTCTGTGGAGAGAGGGAAGGATAAAATGGATGCGGCCTTTGAATTTATCACTAAAATGAATCTGCCTTTCTATTGTTTTCACGATGTGGATGTGGTGGATTATGGAAATGATATTGCAGAAAATGAAAGGCGGCTGCAGGCCATTACGGCATACGCCAGACAAAAACAGGATGCCAGCGGTGTGAAATTGCTCTGGGGAACCGCTAATCTCTTTTCTCACCGTCGTTATATGAACGGGGCGGCGACTAATCCTGATTTTCATGTCCTGAGCCATGCCGGGGCCCAGGTTAAAGCGGCTCTGGATGCAACGATAAGTCTTGGCGGCGAAAACTATGTCTTCTGGGGTGGCCGGGAGGGCTACATGAGCCTTTTGAATACCAATATGAAACGCGAACAGGAACACTTTGCCCGTTTCCTGCATATGGCTAAAGATTATGCACGCAAAGAAGGATTTAAAGGAACTTTCTTTATCGAGCCCAAACCGTGTGAGCCATCCAAACACCAATATGATTATGATGCGGCAACTGTGATCAGCTTCCTGCGGCAGTTCGATTTGATGGATGATTTTAAACTAAACATTGAAGTTAACCACGCCACACTTGCCGGGCATACATTTCAGCATGAGCTACAGGTGGCTGCCGATGCCGGATTACTAGGGTCCATAGATGCTAACCGCGGTGATTACCAGAACGGTTGGGATACCGACCAGTTTCCGAATAATATAAATGAAATCACAGAAGCAATGCTGGTCATCATAGAAGCCGGAGGCTTCCGGGGAGGAGGAATAAATTTTGATGCCAAGATCAGAAGAAACTCTACCGATCCGGTTGATCTGTTCCATGCCCATATTGGCGGTATGGATACCTTTGCCCGTGCGTTCATTACCGCTGATCAGATGCTTCAGAATTCTGACTATAAAAAATTCCGTGAAGAACGTTATGCTTCATTTGATTCAGGCAAAGGAAAGGATTTTGCATCGGGCAAACTTTCTTTAACAGATCTTAGAAACTATGCCAAAGAACATGGCGAGCCGGAAGTAACAAGCGGCAGACAGGAATATCTTGAGAATTTGGTGAATAGGTTTATATAATTACGGGCCAGTGAATAAACAAGTCTTTGATAATCTATTATTGCAAATTATCCCAAATCTTCTACTGGTTTAAACGAATAATTGCGTAGTGTAACCAAACATGATTCTTCTGCTATTCCAGCAACCAAATATTGTTTGATTTTTCGTTCGTTTTGGCATTTAATCTGCCCTTTCGGCCTGAATTGTTTAAATTTGTACTATGTGGTATAATAATATTCTGGAAACTATCGGGAATACCCCGCTGGTCCGATTAAACGCTATAACTAAAGATATTAAGGCAACAGTTTTAGCCAAGATTGAATCAACCAATCCGGGAAATTCTATCAAGGACAGGATGGCTGTGAAGATGATCGATGATGCAGTGCGGGAAGGTAAACTTAAGCCTGGCGGTACTATCATTGAGGGTACTTCAGGGAACACAGGTATGGGCCTGGCGATTGTGGCGGTTGTAAAAGGGTATAAATGCATTTTTACGACCACAGACAAGCAGTCTAAAGAAAAAGTGGATGCATTACGCGCATTTGGTGCTGAAGTGATTGTCTGTCCTACGAATGTAGATCCCGAAGATCCAAGATCATATTATTCTGTTTCTTCACGTTTAGAACGTGAGGTGCCAAATTCATGGAAGCCGAATCAGTATGATAACCTGTCAAATAGCCAAGCTCATTATGAACAAACTGGCCCGGAGATCTGGAAGCAAACGGAAGGAAAGATCACTCACTTTGTAGTAGGAGTTGGTACTGGCGGAACAATATCGGGTGCTGGTAAATTCCTTAAAGAGCAAAATCCAAATATTAAAGTATGGGGAATTGATACCTACGGCTCTGTATTTAAAAAATTCAAGGAAACCGGCGAGTTTGATAAAAATGAGATCTATCCATACATCACCGAAGGAATAGGAGAGGACTTTTTACCCCGGAATGTTGATTTCGATGTAATTGACCGTTTTGAGAAGGTTACTGATAAGGATGCAGCTTTAATGACTCGTGAAATCGCAAGAAAAGAAGGCATCTTTGCGGGCAATTCTGCCGGTTCAGCACTTGCAGGGCTTATGCAGTTAAAAAATGAACTAAAAGAAGGCGATCTGGTAGTTATTATTTTTCATGATCATGGATCAAGATACATGGGTAAAATGTATAATGAAGACTGGTTGCGCGAGCGCGGTTTTCTTACCGATGAAAAACTTACTGCTAAGTCTATATTAACAAAACGCGATCGTCAGGATATTATAACCATTGATTGCGAAAAGACTGTTCTGGAAGCGATCAATACCATAAAATCTCTGAATATATCTCAAATTCCCGTTACACAACAGGGTATGATAGTAGGTAAACTTACAGAAAGCGATATTTTGAACTCAGTTCTTGATAATCCTGCTTTGAAATCGGGATGTGTGAAAGAGATAATGACTGCTTCCTTTCCGTTTATTGACCTGAATACTTCGGTAGATAAAATATCATCTATCATTAATAAGGATAATATGGCTGTCCTTGTTGAAGATGAACAGGGCAATATTGAGATCATTACTCAATATGATATCATCAATGCGATATCAGGCTGATACTGTTACCCGGTCTCCGATGACGAGGTCTGCACCTGATGTGATTATGGGTTCGACCACGCGTCCTATCTCTATAACTCCGCGTGGACAAACTGATGAGCATACACCACATCCGACGCGATTACATTTTAAAGTCAACAATTTATAAATTGAGTGCTTGATAATTCAGCGCCTTGATCCGCTTCTTCCTGTAAATTGAATTTATATTTATAAGTGGATCCGAAAGAATGAATACTTTGGTACCTCTTTCACGGGCATAAGGATTTTCCACTTCCCCAATTTCCCTGGTAAACTTGGATATTCCGGAGGATGCTGATGTTGACCAGTGTTCCTGGATGTTGACCCCCGTATGGTTTTGGCTCAGTGAAGTTGATGGCCTGACAATTTTACTTTTTTTTCTTAGACTTTCTCCTTTTAGCTCAATTCTGTAAAAGGTATGGACCATACGGTCCGGATTTGTATTCTCAATGTCCACTTGAGGTGGCAGTAATGCGTTTAATATCAGCACCGAGAGCCCTGAGACGAATGTCAATATCCTGATATCCACGCTCAATTTGGTCAATATTATAAATTACTGAAGTTCCTTGTGCTGAAAGAGCAGCTATAAGAAGGGAAACCCCTGCTCGTATATCTGGTGAAGTCATTTGAATACCCCGAAGTTTAACTTTTTTGTCGAGACCGATAACTGTCGCACGATGTGGATCACAAAGAATGATTTGGGCACCCATATCAATTAACTTGTCGACAAAGAACAAACGGCTTTCAAACATTTTTTGATGGATGAGTACATTCCCTTTGGCCTGGGTAGCAACAACCAACATAATGCTCAGAAGATCTGGTGTAAAACCAGGCCAGGGAGCATCTGCTATGGTCATGATTGATCCGTCGATAAAAGTATCAACCTCGTAGTGTTTTTGTGCTGGAATATAGATATCATCCCCACGAAGTTCAAATTGAATACCCAGCTTTCTGAACACTTCCGGGATCATTCCCAATTCCTGAAATTTCACATCCTTAATAGTAATCTCTGATTCTGTCATGGCCGCAAGTCCAATAAAGGAGCCGATCTCAATCATATCAGGTAAGAGACGATGTTCTGTGCCCCCAAGCTTCTTAACGCCTTCAATAGTTAGCAAGTTGGAACCTATGCCTGAGATTTTTGCGCCCATCCGATTCAGCATCTTACATAACTGCTGTAGGTAAGGCTCACATGCTGCATTATATATGGTAGTGGTGCCTTTAGCCAGAACAGCAGCCATGACTACGTTGGCTGTTCCTGTTACCGAGGCCTCATCAAGAAGAATATATGCTCCTTTTAAATTGCTGGCGTCTACATTGAAAAAGTTGGTCTTTTTATCATATTCGAATTTAGCGCCTAGCTTTTCAAAACCTAAAAAGTGGGTGTCCAGGCGCCTCCTGCCTATTTTATCGCCCCCTGGTTTGGGTATGGCTGCTTTTCCAAAGCGGGCAAGCAAAGGTCCTACAATCATAATTGAACCTCTTAAACTGCCACCTTTTGCTCTGAATTCATGTGAATTGAAAAAGTCAAGGTTTATGTCAGCAGCTTCAAATGTATAGGTGTCTTTACTTATCCGGCAAACCGTAACCCCTAGATCACCGATTAATTCAATTAGCTTATTTACATCCTTTATATCAGGAATATTGCTCACGGTGATCTTTTCTTCGGTCAACAGTACAGCAGAAATGATCTGCAATGCTTCATTTTTTGCACCTTGCGGGATGATTTCACCTTTTAAGGGTTTACCCCCAACAATTTCAAATGCGTTCATCTGTAATGATAAAATGTTTTAAGATCTATAATTCTTCGGGACTGTTGATAAATCGATGCGTCAGAATTTAAACGTGGATTGTTACAGAATTAAATCTTTCAGTCAAGCTCGACGTATAACCCGGTTTAGAATTAATATCGCTTTCCTCCGGGATTGTTCGTGCGCTGACGATTGGAACCTGGCCGGTTACTACTTTGTCTTCCTTTACTTTGGCCACTATTTCTCTGCCTGTTTATAGGGTTTGCCTGACGAACTTCAACACGCTGCAGATTTACATTTTCTTCGAGTTGTAAAGCTCCATTTGACATTTCACGGAGGTCTTTTATTATTGTTTCATCAGCAACACTGTCTTTATTCCAGGTGACATAAGCCATTTTCATAAAATTAGCTATAGATTGAACCATTTGTTGTTTTCGTTCAGGCTCCTCAATTGATTTTGCCCGGCTAATCATGAGTTCCACAGTTTTTCCATAGTGCTTATATTTTATCCGCTGCTGAGGGTAAGCTAAAGGGGCTGGTTTAAACCGGATTGCATCCTCAGAAGGCTTGGGATAAGGAGAATCGACGTCAATTTTGAAATCTGAAATAATATGAAGATGATCCCAAAGCTTGTGCTTAAAATCGGCAACATCGCGCAGATGAGGATTTAAGAATCCCATCAGATCGATAACAACCTGCGCGTAGCGATTGCGCTCCTCTTTTGTGGGAAGGGCGACAATATATTTAACCATATTCTGCACGTTACGTCCGTATTCGGCAAGAATAAGTTTGTTCCTGGTGGTATTATAATCGAATGTCATGATAATTTGTTAATATCGCTGGCTTAATTATGTGGTTTTTAAGCTTTAAAGCGCGATTTTGATTTTATTTTACAATTTTCAATTTAGCAAATTTTAATAATAATTGCTTTTGTCCTAACTCTTTAAAAAATATAGTTGCTTTTATGTCAGATTTGCTGCCTTCCAGATGAATAACTTTACCATATCCAAAGCGTTCATGTTCAACTTCCATTCCAACCTGTAAACCGGAAGTATCAGATGGAGCAAAGCCCTCGCTGGGCACATGAGCTTTAGGTAAAATGGAAGTCGTTCGCGGTAATGACGTTGGTTTAGGCTTACTAAATGTTTCTTTTTGTTGCCATGCTGACCGTTCCTCATCAAAAAACGCATTGCCTGAATTTTTAACCTGAGGTTTAAAGTCCAGTTCCAGATAACGGGTATCGATCTCATCGATGAACCGGCTGGGCTCACAACTTGTTAATGTTCCCCATCTATAACGCGATGTAGAGTAAGAAAGTGTAAGCTTTTTACAGGCACGGGTAATAGCGACATAAAATAAACGTCTTTCCTCTTCCAGATCAGTCCTTGAACTTAATGACATTTGAGAAGGGAAAAGATTTTCTTCCAGCCCAACAACAAACACATTCTCGAATTCTAATCCCTTTGCGGAATGGATCGTCATCAGTGAAACCGTATCAGCATTTGGATTTTTATCATTATCATCATTGGTGAGCAAAGCAATGTCCTGCATAAAGATATCAAGGCCTTTTTCTTCAATATCTTCACGTTCACTGAACTCTTTTATTCCGTTTAAAAGTTCCTGAATGTTTTCATACCTGCTTAAGCCTTCAACTGATTTATCGGAATAAAGATCTTTTAGTAAAGTTGAATGTTGTGCGATATGTAAAGCCGTGTCATAAGCAGAATGGCTTTTGGTCATGACCTGAAAACTTTGAATAAGTGATGCAAAATTTCCAACAGCAGTTGAACTTCTGGCATCAAGATATCTGGCAGCATCACATATAATGTCCCAAATTGTAAGATTATGCTGATCGGCTGCGATCATAATCCTTTCAACAGTAGTATCACCAATACCACGTCGCGGATAATTAATTACTCTCTTTATTGCTTCTTCATCGTTCGGGTTAAAGGTCAATCTGAAATAAGCGATAAGATCTTTTATTTCCTTACGCTGATAAAAAGAAAGTCCGCCATAAATTTTATATGGAACGTTTTGTCTTCGCAGAGCCTCCTCCATAGCCCTGGATTGAGCATTGGTTCGATAGAGAATTGCAAAGTCCTGATATTTCGAACCTTTTACTGCCTGTTCCTGAAATATCGCCTCAGCAACTATTTTTCCTTCTTCATTATCGCTGAAGGCTCTTGAGACCTTTATCTTATCTCCGGTTTCATTCTCAGAATAGACTGATTTTTTCAGTTGATTTTTGTTATTTGCAATTATGCTGTTAGCTACATTGACAATATTCTGTGTAGAACGATAATTCTGCTCAAGTTTAAAAACCTTAAGATCAGGGTAGTCCTTTTCGAAATTGAGAATGTTCTGAATGTTTGCTCCCCTGAATGCATAAATACTTTGAGCATCATCACCTACTACGCAGATGTTCTCATTATTGGCAGCGAGTTTTTTAACGATGAGATACTGAGAGAAGTTGGTATCCTGGTACTCATCTACCATTAAATATTTGAACTTATTCTGGTATTTATATAATACTTCAGGGTATTCGCGCAAAAGAACATTGGTTTTATAAAGCAGGTCATCAAAGTCCATTGCCCCGGCTTTGAAGCAGCGTTGTGTATAAATCTGATAGATCTCACCCAATTTGCCTCTCCCTGTCGAAAAGTCCTCAGCCTGAATATGTTCATTTTTTAAATATTCAGCCGGAGATATAAGATTGTTTTTTGAGGAGGAGATCCGGTTATAAACAAAGTTAGCATTGTACAGCTTATCGTCTAACTGTTGTTCTTTTAATATACTGCGAATCAGACTTTTGCTGTCGTCAGTATCATAAATTGTAAAATTGTTTGGATAGCCAATCTTAGAAGCCTCAACTCTTAACAATTTTGCAAAAACGGAGTGAAAGGTACCCATCCAGATATTTTTTGCCTCCGGACCTACCACTTTCATAATGCGCTCGCGCATTTCCTTAGCGGCTTTATTAGTGAAGGTTAGAACTAAAATATTAAAAGGATCGACACTCTTTCTGATCAGATGTGCAACACGGTATGTGATTACTCTTGTTTTTCCGGAACCTGCTCCGGCCACTATCATCACTGGTCCTTCGGTCTGTTCAACTGCCGCCTTCTGCGAAGGATTTAATCCGTCTAAGTAATCCAAAATGTACTTCTGTTTTATGGCTGCTAAATTACTAAAGAGATTTGAGATTCATGGTTTAAAGGGTTATTTGAACGCAATTAGCTTGTAATCAGTAATTTTATATGGAAAGAGGAGAATTATCCAAAGAAAAATCAATCATCATTGATTAAACTTGATTTAAGTGGATCATTGAGGTTTTCATTGATATTTATGATTTTATCATCGAGATCAAAAATGCATTTCCCCATTTGTTCCACAAATTCCTCTTTGTCAATGAGGTTATCCTTTTCCAATAGCATGAGGCCTTTTAAGGTAGCCACCGGACTTCTAATTTGATGAGAAAGGTGTGAAGAGTATTCTGACAGCTTTTTGTTTTTAATTTTAAGATCTTTAGTGCGCACATTAATGATCTCTTCCTGGTTGTGGTTTATCCGGTTAAGATCATCTTTCTGCTTGGAAACCTCCTGGTTCAAACGAGTTAGTTCTTTGTTTGTAAGGCTTGATTTGCGAACATTTCTAAACAATAAGACTATAACCACAAATGAGAGTATTGCCACCACGCTGGTCGCCCAAAACAGGATTTGAGTATATCTTTGCTTAGCTATTGTTAATTCATTTTCTCTTTGTTTTTCAAGCTGTTTATGCTGAGCTTCCAATAAACTGATCTTATCAGAAACATTGCTTTTATAAGTTATGCTATCCTGTTTATAGACTTTTTGTAAATAGTATAAGGCGCGTTCATAATTTTTACGTTTGTTCTCTAACTCATAAGTAGTCAACAGATAATCATATTCGAGTTTAGGACTCTTAACCAATTTTGCAAATGTAGCACCCTCATTAATGGTCTTTTCTGCTGATTCGAATTTTTTTTGTAAAATATAAATTGAACTAAGGGTAAGATTTATACTTGCAATGGAATTATTTAAATGATTCTCTTTAGCTTTCTTGTTTGACTCTATTAGGTATTTTTCAGATTTTTCAAATTGATTTAGATTAAAGTAAATGACACCAAGATTTTGTAAACATTGAATAATTCCTATGGTATTACCTAAATTTGTAAATAAATTAAGACTCCTTTGGTAATTACTCAATGCCTCATTATATTCCTTTTTTCTCATATGTACAGATCCTAAATTAAGATGTAGGCCTGCGATGAGATCTGTAATGTTAAGATTTTCAGCTATTTTAAGTGACTTTTGAAAATTCTGTAAAGACTTGTCATAATCTATTTCACTATATAAATTTCCAATATTATTATATGTTTTTGCCTCGCCTGCTTGGTTATAGGTTTGTTTGAAGTAGGTTAGTGCAGTTAAATAATCATTAATAGCACCTTCTTTTTGATTCAGATAATGTTTCCCAATACCTCTAATTCGGAGAGCTTCCGCTATACCATCAATATAGTTTAACTCTTTAGCTAATCTTAAAGCCTTATTGGCATATTTTAAAGTTAATTCTGGATCCTGAAGTCTGCTCTTAAAACCCAGATTGTTAAGTTCAATAACATCAGTAGAATCTTTATTGATTTGTTCTAAACTTTTTGAAATATTCTGTGTATAACCCTGTACGATTATCAAACAAAATAATATGATCAAGTTGAATATTTTCATCAGTCCAATAAAGGTGTAATTTAGAGTAAATTTAACTAATCTCTTTAATTCACTATCCTTTTTAATTATATACTAAATTTAACTGAATACATTTATAGTAACTTTAAGAAACAATTTTATTAAACAATAATTAAAACCCCAAAATCATGAAAAAGATATTATTAACGTTCGCTGTAATTACTTCCTTAATTTTAACTTCTTGCCAGAAAGATGAATTGGCGACCCCAGCAAAACTTTCACCGACAACAGTAGCTGATAAAAGTGATGTAGGTCAGTGGGATTAATTTAAAAATCATTCCTAATTAAATTAATCTCCGCTATTTCAACTTAAACCCAAATTTTATTTATAAAAAAACAATCATGAAAAAGATATTATTAACGTTTGCTGTAATTACTTCCATAATTTTAACTTCTTGCCAGAAAGATGAATTGGCGACCCCAGCAAAATTTTCACCGACAAAAGTAGCTGATAAAAGTGATGTAGGTCAGTGGGATTAATTTAAAAATCATTCCTAA
>CAYHRC010000014.1:13979-17494 GCA_964358565.1 uncultured Sphingobacterium sp.
TTAAATTAAATCCCCGCCATTTCAACTTAAACTCAAATTTTATTAAAAAAAACAATCATGAAAAAGATAATCATTACCATAGCAATAGCTGCCTCAATATCATTAGGTTTTACCTTAATAGAAAGCAAAAAAACTCCCAGCAAAGTTATACGGGTAGAAACTGTCAAAAGTTCAGATTTTGAAAAGACAGATCTATCAGTTGAAAGCCAGGATAAACGTTTAGCAAGCTGGGATTAATTCCTTCAGTAAGTAAAATTTACTTAACAGTAAACGACAATTCACAAGTTCGATAGAATATTTACGTTCTGTTACTGATTGTGTATTGAAAATATTATTCAAGCCGGTACGACTGAATATAGATTTATTTATTTGCTTAAAACCAATTATATGCAAGAGATCAGAAAATACGTAAGCGATAATAAGCAGCGCTTTTTAGACGAATTGTTCGAACTGCTTAGGTTTCCTTCAGTCAGCGCAGATCCAAAATATAAAGGAGACATGTTAAAAACTGCAGATTATGTAGCTGAAAAGTTAAAAACTGCAGGTGCTGATAAAATTGAGATTTGCCAGACTGCTGGTTATCCAATCGTTTATGGGGAAAAGATCATTGACCCCTCATTGCCTACGGTATTAGTTTATGGTCATTATGATGTTCAGCCACCTGACCCACTGGAATTATGGAAAACTCCTCCGTTTGAACCCATTATCCGGG
This sequence comes from uncultured Sphingobacterium sp., assembly GCA_964358565.1. Taxonomy (GTDB): domain Bacteria; phylum Bacteroidota; class Bacteroidia; order Sphingobacteriales; family Sphingobacteriaceae; genus Daejeonella. The sequence continues at coordinate 14,692 of CAYHRC010000014.1, forward strand.
ATGGAAAAATCTATGCCCGGGGTGCATGTGATGATAAAGGTCAATTTTATATGCATGTAAAAGCATTTGAGCTGATGATACAAACAAATTCTTTGCCATGCAATATCAAGTTTATGATTGAAGGTGAGGAAGAGGTAGGCTCAAGTAATCTTGGAATTTTTGTAACCCAAAATAAGGAACGTCTTAAAGCGGATGTAGTTTTGATATCTGATACATCGATGATCAGTCTTGAAAACCCTTCTCTGGAAACTGGTTTGCGCGGCCTCTCATATGTTGAGGTTGTAGTTACCGGACCTGATCGCGATCTTCATTCAGGCGTTTATGGTGGTGCAGTAGCAAATCCGGCAACCATACTTGCTAAATTAATTGCTTCCCTGCATGATGAAAATAATCATATAACCATCCCTGGTTTTTATGATGATGTATTGGAATTAAGTGCTAAAGAGCGTGAAGAACTTAATAAAGCCCCATATGATGAAAATGAATATAAACTTGATCTTAAAGTTGATGAGTTATGGGGTGAAAAGGGATATTCAACTCTGGAAAGAACAGGTACTCGTCCAACACTGGAAGTGAACGGAATTTGGGGCGGTTATATCGGTGAAGGAGCAAAAACAGTTCTTCCGGCTAAAGCATCTGCTAAAATTTCTATGCGTTTAGTTCCCAACCAACAATCTGATAAGATCACTAAACTTTTTAAAGATCATTTCGAAAAGATAGCTCCAAAAAGTGTGAAAGTAAAGGTAAGCCCTCATCATGGTGGTGAGCCCGTGGTTACTCCAACAGATAGTATAGCATATAAAGCTGCTCAAAAAGCAATAATTGAATCCTTCGGTAAACAACCCATCCCGACGAGGGGAGGAGGAAGTATCCCGATAGTAGCTTTATTCGAGAAAGAACTGGGAATAAAAACAGTCTTGATGGGATTTGGTCTTGACAGTGATAATCTTCATTCTCCAAATGAGAAATTTGATATTGCTAATTTTTACAAAGGAATAGAGACTATTCCATTGTTTCATAAATATTTTGCCGAATTGAGTAAATAATAATTTCTTATCCCTGTTTATGCCCATAAAAAGGGATAAGAATATTTAAATTGTCCATTTCTCGCAATTTTTTAAAAATTCTTCATCACCGTCTGCGCCTATACCAGGGGTATCAGCAATATCCAGGAAATAACCATCATATCTTAGTCCTGCAGTTACAGGGTCTGCCAAATGTCCTAAAAGGCATGTATCCAGGTCAAAATATTTCACATAATCACAGGCATAAGCAAAATGCAGATTTGCACTCAACGCAATCCGGCTTTCAAGCATACTTCCTATCATACAGGGCATTTTAGCTTCCCGCGCAGTTTCATGGATCATCAAGGCCTCATGAATTCCACCAGATTTCGCAAACTTTATATTAATAAAATCACATGATTCGGAATTGTTAAGTTTTCGGACATCATGGTGATCATAACAGCTCTCATCTGCCATGATCTTTATCGATGTTAATTTCCTTAATTCAGGAAGCCTATCATCATACCAGGTCCTCATTGGTTGTTCGCAAAACTCTATATTGAATTGTTCCATGCCATTTAAACATTCTACCGCTTCATTGAAGTTCCAACCCTGATTGGCATCAATCCTTATTGTTATGTCAGCTCCTACAGCTTTTCTTATCTGGCGGATACGCTCAAGATCACCGTCTGGATTTTTACCAAGTTTGATCTTTAAAATTCTTGCACCCTGTTGCTGATATTTTACAGCAAGGGAACTCATTTCATCAGGAGTACCAATACCTATAGTCATATCCGTTTCGACTACCCGTTTTTTGCCGCCAAGGAATTTATAAAGAGGCTGTCCATGATTCTTGGCTGCAATATCATAAAGCGCCATGTCAAATGCACTTTTTATCGTTGAATTATGGTAAGTGTAATTATGGAGATCTTCCATGCGGGTACTTATATCTAACGGATCCTTCCCTTTCCAAATTCTGGCAAAGTCCCTAGCCATTGCAAGGCAGGTCTCTTGTGTTTCTCCAACTATCATCGGAAATGCCGAGCATTCTCCAACTCCAATAAGTCCTGTATCTGTATGAATGCGAATAAATACATTTTGTGCGAAGTCCATTGTTCCCGTTGCAATAACAAATGGTTCCATAGGAATGCTGAAACGATAGATATCAGTATGAATTATTTTCATGGTGAAATTTAATGCTTTAACTCCGATGCAAAAGATAATTATTTAAACATTAGCACAAGCGAAGTAGTTTAACGTTCAATTTATACTTCGGTGGCTGCATCATTTGATGTGGTCTTTGTTATTTTTACACTCAAAATTACTCCATGTCAAACAGATTAAAGGATCAAAGCTCACCATATTTACTTCAACATGCCAATAATCCTGTTGATTGGTATCCCTGGGGAAATGAAGCTTTAGCAAAAGCTAAATCAGAGAATAAACTAATACTTGTAAGTATAGGTTATTCAGCATGCCATTGGTGCCATGTCATGGAACATGAAAGTTTTGAGGATAAGGAAGTGGCAGATATTATGAACCAACATTTTGTGTGTGTCAAAGTTGATCGTGAGGTTCGCCCGGATATTGATCAGATATATATGAATGCGGTTCAGTTAATGACTGGTAGCGGCGGTTGGCCCCTGAACTGTTTCTGTCTGCCGGACCAGCGCCCAATTTACGGTGGCACCTATTTCAGGAAAAATTACTGGATTAACCTGTTAAACAACCTGTCTGAATTCTGCACGAAAAAACCAGCTGAGGCTGAGTCATATGCTATACGACTCACGGAAGGGATC
>CAYHRC010000015.1:0-17446 GCA_964358565.1 uncultured Sphingobacterium sp.
GAATAAATATGATGTTTAACAGAATTAAAACGTATAGCTCATTCCTGTTACGTGTTGTGAGTCACCGATTGTTTCTAATAACCTACACTCGAAACCCGCAACACGCAACCGGTAACACCTAACTCTCTTAAAACCCCTGCTCACCCGTTAAAGTCAGATCCCCGGTAGACTGCTTGATCTCATAATAAGAGAAATCCTCATTAGCCCAGAAGCTGGTTCCGTACAGTACATTATTTTTGGATGTGATACTGACCAGCCTGTTAGAGTAAAACCGCTTTTTCGTTTCATCCCAGATCAGCTCCTCCGATTTAAATGTTTCCCCTTTATTATTTGTCGCTACTACATTCCGCTTCAGCTCAACCATGTTTTCCCGCTCACGGCGAATAGCGTAATCTGATTTAACTGTGCTGGTTTCCTGCTGATGTTCATCATAAAAGATCACCGTAACGCCCTTTTTCATTTCTAAATAAGGTTTCTCAGTTTTAAAATTAAGTAATTCAGGGGTGATCAGCTTGGCTTTAACATGTGCCGAATCACTGTAAATGATGACAACACCAATAGATTTATCAACGGGGACTTGTAATTTTTTTGCGGAGATCTGTTCTACATCGCGAAGATCATTTTCACAGCCAAACTGAGGCAATAAGCCAAACAAAAACAAAGCACCGAAAATGCAGCGCCTGGTTTTCATTACTTATTCAATATAGGTTTTCTGGAACCACTTATCATTGAGCGTAAAGCCAAGATTGAAATTTACAAAGCGGTCTCGTACCAGGTTATTGCTTTCTGTGCCGCGCTGGCCCAGTTCTGCAGAAAGATTTATCTTATAGAAAGTTGCCCGGTTACGGGGTAAAGGGAAACCGAAACCAAAAGTTAAAGCATATTGGTTAATGTCGGTATTATTGATCTTTACAAATGTCTTATCATATTTAAATCCAAGACGGTAATCAACCAGCTTAAAATAACTGTTAATTGATGAAGCATCGGGTGTAACCTGTCCGCCAATGGCAAGTCCCAGGCTGTTATTCAAACCGGGATTGATACTGCCTTCCCGATAATCCGACCATTTGCTGTATGACACGTCCGCTCCTATTAACCAGGCATTGGTCTTTTCAAAAGCAAAGCCGGCAGTATGTGTCATGGGCATCTTAATTGTATTTTTGGCACCCTCGAAAAAGAACGTACTATCCGCTGCTGCCTGCTCTTCACCCTGGATATTTTTCCTGTAACGGGTTGTAACTATATTGTTGCTTGAATTAAGATCATTTCCTGCATTTCCTGTGTATCCCAGGATAAGTTTGGTCTTTTCGCTGAGATTTGCCGAGTACTGAAGGGCGTAATCAAAGCTCAGACCACTCACACTTTGTTTGTATTGGGTCCTTGAGTTAAATGCATTTAAGTCATTTACAAATTCGAAAGCCCTGTTTTCTTTCAGGCTGCCAAACAGATAAGATACATTAAAGCCCAGGCTCAGATTTTTATTTATTCTAAAGCCATAGCCCAGATAGGCTTTTGAAATACCGCCTTCACCACCATAAATATATTCAACACGGTTCGTATCGACGAGGCCGCTATTTTTGAACTGATAACCCAGGTCACTGTATGGTACAAGTCCGAAACTGATCGCTGAAAATTTGTTAATGGGTATGCCGAATGTGATATGGCTTAAAGTCGAGTTAAACTGATTCTTTCCCGAAACTCCGCTTTTACTCAGTTTACGCAGATCCATGGACGCGCCGATGTCAAATGTGGTTAGCTCAATTGAAGAATAGGAGGCCGGGTTGGCAAGGTTTATATTATCATAAAGCCCCGGTTTACGGATCCCCATGCTTAATCCACCCATCGCCCGGTTCTGCGGAAGAAATGAACCTTTCAGATCACCAAGCCCGAATTGTGAATAAGGAGAGCTGTTAGTGACCTGCGCTGCTGCGGATAAACTTCCTGCAAGGAGGATAAAAAAGAATATATTTTTAAAAGTCTTGATCATTGCGAATAACTTCGTTTAAACCTATAAGTACCAAATCGGGCTCGGTTTTTAAAGTGTGGGCAAAGATGCTACTTTTCAACCTAGTTTCAAAAAATTTCGCATCCCCCCCGCAAAGGATAACCTGCAAGCCCGGATATTTTGATTTGTATGTTTCAATAAATCCTTTTACCTCAGAGACACATCCGTTCAGCACTCCGGAAAGCATTCCGGAAACAGTATCCCGGCCCTGCCAGTCATTAAAATCTGTCAGATCAACCTGTGGCAGCCTTCCAGTAAAGGTATGCATCGCTTTAAGCCTCATATGCAAACCCGGTGAAATACTCCCCCCTACATAAAGCCCACTTTTGTCCACTGCATCATAAGTGATACAAGTCCCGGCATCTATTACCAGACAGTTTGTATCCGGAAAAAGTGCCTTTGCTCCCAGCAGCCCTGCCAGACGGTCAAGACCTAGAGTAGCCGGGCTTTTGTACTGGTTATCGATTCCGGTTTTCAAACTGGCTGAAAACCTGATATATCTTGTATTTTCTTTCAGTATATTTTCAAGAGCGGTTATTTCCTCATTTACCGATGAAATTATACTATGTGTTATACGGGCCTCATCAAGATGAGTCTTTAACTGATGCTGGCCCAATTTTTTTAATATCTCAGTTTTAATAAGCTTCTGGTCATCAAAAATGGCAAGCTTAGTACGCGAATTACCAATATCAATGACCAATTGCGCCATTAAGCGTTTACCGTATTTAGTATTGATTCAAATATGCCCAGCCCGTCCTGATTGCCAAGGATTGGATCTGCCGCCCGTTCCGGATGAGGCATCAATCCGAAAACATTCCGTTTAACATTACATACCCCGGCTATGTTATCAAGTGATCCGTTCGGATTAGCACTTTCGGTGATATTGCCAGCCTCATCGCAATAGCGGAAGAGCACCTGGTCATTATCATGAATGCTTTTTAAAATATCGCTTTCCGCAAAATAATTTCCTTCACCATGGGCTATAGGAATTTTTAAAGCTTTTCCGGGCTCAAGCAAGGAAGTAAGCAGGCTATTTGTTGTTGCTGGCACAAGATGAATATTGCGGCATATAAACTTCCGGTTGGCATTATGGAGTAATGCTCCGGGCACTAAACCGGCTTCTGCAAGAATTTGGAAGCCATTACAGATCCCCAAAACAAAACCCCCTTTATTCGCAAACTGAATAACTTCCTGCATTAAGGGAGAAAATCTCGCAATCGCACCCGACCGCAGATAGTCGCCGAAAGAAAAGCCACCGGGTAATACAATAAAATCTGCACCCTGCAGATTATGGTCCTTATGCCAAAGGCGAACCACTTCCTGTCCCATTACCTGTTCTAAAACATGAATAATATCTTCATCACAGTTGGATCCAGGGAAAATAACGACTCCGAATTTCATTATAGAATTTATGTTTTTTACCGGTTAATGAGCCCGCCGGCTGACAATGGTCAAACAGGCTTACAAGCTTTATTAGTTTTGTAAGCCTAAGCCTGCCTGCCGGTATGCATGCTTATACGTATACAAAGCACAAAGCTATTCAAATTTTGATATTGCTAAGTCTTATTAGTGTTAAAAAAGGTTAAAGACAGCTTATTAATGATCAGAATAGCTGGAAATAGATGATACTCCCAAGCAGAATAACATACAAACTTTCATATATCCATCGGGTGTTTGAGTGGAGGAAATAATAAGCCATAAGTACAGAAGCTGGAGGGGCACACAAAAGAAAATGATATAATCGCAAATCCTGCTTTAAATAAAAGGAGCCTAAAGCGATTAAAAAGAGAAAAAACAATAGCTGGAAGGATTTACGAAGTTGTACAACACTTCTGAAGAAGTTTTGCTGCAACTCGAAGAATCCCAGAATCAAGATAACTGCGACAGGGATAAGGACCAGAAAATCATAAAAATTGAAGCGGAAGTTTGTAGGAAATTTCGATGCCAGGGGCAGCCATATCAGGTAAAACTTGTTCAGTGAATCATTCCAATAATAGAAAACCGCCAGGAAGAAAAAAATAGTTATAAATCCGATGATCCCGGCCAGCCATTCTCTCCAGTCAAAAGGCCTGAAAATGATAAGACTTATCCACAAAGCCAGAAGCATGGCCATAAAAGGGAAATAGATCAATGTCCCGATTGCGATGATCATGCCCAGGTCAAACATTACTGATCTGACCTCATCCCGCTTGTAAACACTTAAAAATCTTTCTATCATCCAGAGAATAAGAAAATTGCAAATAAGTGTAGGACTTAAAATCAAAAAAGGCGTGAGCAGGCTACCGGTAGTGACATACAGTAAGGCGGGCAGAAATGTTGGCTTACCAATCAGGTTGTAAGCATTAATGATCCGGTTAAAAATCAAGGCCTGAATAATAAGAAGGGATCCGGCAATGAGAATATTACTCAAGGGAGAAAAAGCATTTTCAAGCGGAATGTCTATTAACAACCTTGCAAAAGGTTCCATAAATTCAAAACTGATCTGCGCGGGAATTTGAATAAGTATTCCTATCCGGAGTAAGAGAACAAGTCCTATTAAAAGAATTATGTTAACAGGTGTAATGCGCCTGAACTGCTGAATCATATGTTGGTGGAGATAAGCGTCTGCATTACCGGCAATATTAAGATAAAAGCGTGGATAGTTAAAGGGTTATCACGTTTTACGTTGCACGTTTAACGTATTTATCGATCGGCTAAGAGCGGATATCTTGCTTCAAACGCCAATATTTAGCCGGATGGAAAGCTTTCATCCACCATCAGCCATATTCACGCCATTTTTATCTCATGAATGTAATTGCTGTTTATATTTTGATTCTATTATATCAAAACGAGAAGAGTGCCCAAGAAAAAGGGGAGTTATTAAATACTCCCCTTTTAATCATTTTTAGTTTTTATCCCACCATAAAGGAGTAAGTAAACGGTATTTTTCTGAGTTATCACCTACCGCTTCAGGGTTACGTGTTTGCTCATTACCTTCATATACCATTCCTCTAATCCACTGACTTGGGTTGTTAACATCAAATATCACGGTATTTAAATTTACAGGCCGGACCAGAGACGGACCATAGATTGCCTGACTAAAATCAGATCTGCGCATATCTACCCAAGTTTCAGGGTTTAAACATAAAGTAATATACTTCTGTCTCAAGATATGGCTTAATCCCTGAGTTAAAATGCTGAAGTGACTATTCAAACCATCAGCCAATTGAGCCAACCAATACGAATTAATATCTGCCGCGCTAACTCCGAGCTTACGCATATTAGCTTTAACACCTGCTTCATAGGCAAGCACTGCTCCTGCAACATCCCCACTTCTTAATCTGGCTTCAGATTCAATCAATTTCACTTCAGAATAAGTAATAAATGGTATTGGAGATTTTTGACTTGTATAAAATCCGCTATTACTAAACGGACCATAATCATTTCCATTAGTCTTTTTCGAATCACCATTCTGACCATTTGCAAGGATACCCTGGCCAGCTGACAGGCCTGCTCCGGATCTTAATCCTCTGAACTGACCATCTGATAATGCTGGTTTCATTATTTTGCTGATTCGGGGATCCTGATAAGTTGAATTTGTTACCGGAAGTGAGGTAAGCATATTCACAAAAAATTGGCTCCACGCAAAATACCTCGGGTTATACAAATTGTTGTTTGGATCAGTAACTCCGGGAGGAAGCACAAAACCACCCCAACTAAACCATGGATTCTCATCTGTTTCTATTCCTCCTCCTAAATAAGGGAATTCCGCATCCATACCATCGGCATTAAATGCATTATTGCTGGCTTCAATAATCTTTGCCGGATTATAAAGTGAGGATTTTTTAGAAAGATGATTCAGGTACCGGGCTTTTAATGCCCAGGCAAAACGTTTCCATTTATTTATATCGCCCTGAAATAATATATCTCCGCCATTCACATTAAGGGCTGTTTTGTTAGAAGTACTATTAAATGCCTCAATAGCTTCATCAAGCAACTTGTCTATACGTTTATAAGCAGTTTCCTGATCCTGCATCTTAGGAGTTAAATTGAGTTGTGATTTACCATCATAAAAATCATCTACTATGATTGATCCGTACTGATCTGTCAGAAGACCGAAGTTCATAGCAAGTAAAGTTTTACCAGCTCCAACAAAATGCGGACTTCCCTCTTCTTCTCCCAGAACAATCAGATCCACACAATTAGGCATAGTAAACACGTAAGCATTTTGCCACAGGAAATATGATGAAGTAAAACGCCAGGTTTCGGCATTTCGATTGGCCCCTGTTGTAAGTTTGGTCACCCCATATTGGGTTACTCCCGAGATTTCACGGGTTCCTCTCCATAAAGCAGAACCATTAGAGGTTGTTATTGCCCCAACCAGGCGGCTCGCTGCCGAAATTTTCGAAGGGTTATTAGGATCTTTATTTACATCTAAATACTTTTCACAGGAAGTGGTGAGCAGCAGTGCGCCTAAAACCAGGTAATTAATGCCTTTATATATATTTTTCATGTTCAATTTTCAATTAAAACGTTAATCTTAAGCCTAAGTCTACACCGCGGGTAGCTGGTATACCTAAATTATCAAAGCCAAATGATCCTGAACCATTTACACCTGCTCCACTGCCTGAAACTTCCGGATCAACACCTGAATAATCAGTAATCAGGATTAAATTTCTGCCTGTTGCAGTAAGAGTCAATCCTTTTACTTTTACAGCTTCAAGCAATTTAACGGGCATATTATAGCCTAATGTAACATAACGAAGTCTGTACCAGCCACCATCCTCAACAAAATCATAACCCTGGTTGGCATATATTGTCTGATAATAATTTTGGTTTAAGGGAACTGAAATTGTGTTTTTCAAACCGGTAGACTCGATTATTCCATCAAATACTTTATTACCCCGGTCAAGTGTTTTTACACTTAATCCAGAACGTACCAGGGAATTCCCGGTAGCGTTAAACACTTTTCCGCCTGCACGTACATCAACCATAAATGCAAGATTTAAATTCCTGTAATTAAAGGTATTTGTAATACCCGAGGTAAAATCAGGATTTCTATCTCCGATATTAGTCAGCGCTGTCTGAACCTGAGGATAACCATTATTACCTAATAATAATTCGTTATTCGCATTACGTTTCCAAACATTACCATTTATCCCAAATAAACTTCCATTTAAGAAAGCTGCACCTTGTGCTGCATTATCTGCAACCCATGCATCAGACAGCTCTATGCGATTCAAGGTACCAGGCAGAGCTTTTACGATAGAGGTATTGCGGGCAAAGTTGACATCGATCGACCATTTGAAATTAGGATTAGTAATAGCCTGAGCATTTAATACGATCTCTATACCTTCATTTTTGATAGAGCCTCCGTTTAGATAGGTCAGGAAAGCACCTGCTGATGGTGGCACTCGGGTTGCGAGGATCTGGTTACTGGATTTACTATTATAATAGGTGAAATCCAGTCCCACACGGTTTTTAATAAATCGTATATCGGTACCTATTTCAAAGGCCTTAGTAAATTCAGGTACTAATGTGGGATTGCCAAAAGGATTGTTTGCATTTGTGATAAATCCTCTTGGATTGATTGTAAACGTATTGGTTACTGATGCCAGAGAGGTGGTAGTTACGTGTGGCGGCGCATCCTTTCCAACTTCAGAATAGGCAGCCCTGATCTTACCATAAGAAAAGGTATTATCATCGGATTTCAACCCCCATTCTTTCAACAGATCTGTAAATATTAGCGCTCCGCTTATCGATGGATAGAAGAAAGAGTTATCAGTAACAGGTAAAGTAGAAGACCAGTCATTTCTCGCTCTCAGGTTAAGATATGCAATACCTTTCCAATCAGCAGTAAAATCACCGAACAATCCGAAAATCCTTCTGCGGTTTATTCGCTCTGAAACAGTACGGTCTGCTGCTACAGTATTATTTAAACTTGGAAATGATGGATCAATAAATCTCGTTGCTGAGGATGTGGTAGTTTGGTTGGTTGCACTTTCCAAGTTTTGTCCCAGTGCCAGACTAAACTTGAAATCTTCAGCAACAGTCTTTTTTCCGGTTACAATAACAGTAGAGGTTGTAATTTGATTAGTACCGGCAGATTGTGCAATTGCACCTCTCAGAGCAGTTGCCTCAAGGGTGCCCGGCATTCTTATTGATTTAAAATCTTCACTGAAGAAATCTGTTCCTAAGCGATAAGTGATATTTAAAAAGCTAAAAGGATTATAGTCAATGTTACCAATCGCAATTACCCTGTTTATATTGTTAGTCAGTGGTTTGTTTGCAATCGTCCAATATGGATTATCATTATCGGCCGGATTAAAAATTCTTTGTGTGCCGTTAGCATTGAGATAATTTCTCATATCATCATTGCGTGGCCAGTATAAAGAGCCCATTACACCATTAGCACTACCCTGAGGTACATAATTTCTATCTGTACGTACATAATTCGCTGATCCTCCTACTGTCAGTTTCTCCCCTATTTTAGTGTCGGCATTTAATCTGAATGACTTCCTTTTGAAATCCGAATTATCCACAATTGAACCCTGATCAAATATTGAGGCAGAAGTATAATACCTGGTTTGGTCAGAACTTCCGCTTACAGACAAATCATGATTTTGGGTGAATGCATTTTTGAAAAAGTTCCCAAGGTTGTCATAAATTTGATCCCCTGGGGCAAACTCGGGTCCCCATGAGTCTGAAGCTGTGGTAGTGAAAGCACCCTGTTCTCCTTGTTTATATTTCCCTTGAATTTCAGGAAGCTTATTGACCCTGTCAAATGAAAAATTATTCTGATAAGATATTTTCGCAGATCCTCCGGACCCCTTTTTAGTAGTAATAACGATAGCTCCGGATGCTGCGCGAATACCATATAATGCAGCAGCAGCAGGTCCTTTCAATACCGTTACACTCTCTATATCTTCAGGGTTTATATCAATTGCCCTATTAGATGCAGGAGCTGTTGAAGCACCAAGTCCACCCTGGCCTACCTGTGTAGAGTTATCAACCGGGATACCATCAACTACAAATAATGGTTGATTATTTCCACTTAATGAGCTTCCCCCGCGGATCATGATACTTGAAGATGATCCGGCAGCCCCACTTGAATTGGTAATTTGCACTCCGGCAACTTTTCCCTGCAGCGCATTCACCAAATTGGGTTGTTTTGAATCTACAATTTCCTTAGACTTTACGTTTTGAGTTGAAAATCCTAAACTTCTAAGCTCCTGTTTTACACCAAAAGCAGTGACAACAACTTCATTTAAGCTCATAGCATCTGCTATCAGCTCAACATCAATCACTCTTGATGCTCCAATTGTTCTTTCCTCCGGAAGCGTGCCCAGGTAGTTAAATGTCAATATATTTTCAGAACTGGCCCTAATCGAATAAGTACCATCGGGACCGGTTTGCACAACATTGTTAGACCCCTTTATCTTGACCGTAACACCCGGCAGGGGCAAACCGTCCTCTTTGGCTGTTACTTTCCCGGTAACCGTTATTTGTTGGGCAATAGCCTGTGCAGCTAATACAAAAAAGCCCAAAAATAGCATGAGTAATTTTTTTTTCATAAATAATGACATTAGTTAAGAATTAAGAATAAAGACCACTTTTTATCGTGCTACAAGTTTACATGTTTTTGTTATAATTGGAATATATAGTGGGCGGTTTCTTGAAGTCTTAATGTCGCGGTTAAGCAAACAAATTACTAAAACAGAAATTGACATTTAAATAATTGCCAGATTTTCCGGGCGATCAGAAAAGATCCTTAATATCAGTACCATGAAATTGAATTTAAAAATTCTCAGACCTTTTTATTATTCTCAGTATGTAATTCGCACCCCGCTTATATAATTTTCAAGGGTTAATTATGCACTCTGTTTATTATCTTTAACTGTGAGCTAATTCGCTTTAATTGTTTCATATGGTGGATGGTATGAATTTCAATAAACCTGAGCCATTGCTTTGCATTAAGTAAACCAAGGCGGGGATGTTTGATCTTTTGTTGCGGATCTGCATCTCTGATCCTGGATCTTATTGCCGAAAGACGGCTTTTGAATTTGACTATCAGGTTCCGGGCATCTTCCATGCTCATCTTAGTAACCATGGCTGCAATGCTCTCAGGTGCCTTAATCTTAAGCGGAGGAAACTTTCCTGAAAATAAAATGATCCATGCCAGCCAGTGAATGGAATTGCTTTGTATACCCGTCCCCAATATACATTTCTCAGCCGCCATCAGAGATCCTAAGTTCGACTTCAAAATATGTGAGTAGGTTTCGGATAAAGACCAGCCACCCCCGGGCGGACTTTGAATAAACTCATCCTCATTTACCGCATTTAGCAGGTTTTCATATTCGGCTAATGCTTTCAATATGGACCTGTATTGCGCTTCTATGCTCATAATAAGTTCTTTAGCTCACTTAAACAGGTAATTTGATATTTTACATCATCCGGTATTTCTTTCCCTGCCGGATTGAAATAAATGGCTTTCATACCGAAATCCTGCGCGCCGCGTATATCTGCTTCAATACTATCGCCAATCATCAGGCTTTCTGAAATACCAGCTCTGGCAGCATTCAATGCATATTCGAAAATTGCCTTGTGAGGTTTGTTATATCCTACCACCTCTGAAATAATAACATTAGTAAAATATTGTGAAAGCCCTGTGACGCTGATCTTCATTTCCGTAGATTCTTTAAATCCATTTGAAATAAGATGCAGGGTGTATTTATCTCTAAGATAAGTTAATGTTTCATGTGCATAAGGAAAAAGATTTGTTTTCCTGGGCGACATGGTCACATAATCATTCTCAAACTCATTGGGAATATGCTCCGGAGATACTCCCATATCGATAAAGGTCTTGGAAAACCTCGTCTCACGTAACATCTGTTTGCTTATTTTGCCCTGGTGATAGTCAGCCCAAAGCTGATGATTATTACGGGTATAGACTTCTATGAATAAGTCGGGGGAATGAAGTCCCAAATGATTCAGATTATACTGATGGTAGAGCTCGAGCAGCGTTTCTTCTGCGTTTTTATCAAAATCCCAGATAGTATGGTCGAGATCGAAGAACAGGTGTTTGTATTGCATTAATAGAAGTTGAATTAAACTTAACGCAAAATTAAGGTAATAATTTCTGAATGGTATCAGGTATTTGGTATCAGGTATCAGGTTGGATTTTCTAGTACCTAACAACGAACCACTAATAACTAGTTATACGTTGTACGTTCTACGTTTTACGTTAAATTCTGCTCAACATGACTGGTACGTTCTCTAACAACGAACAACAACTACCGAACTCACAACTCGTACCCCTCCTAACAACTAACCAACTAACCAACTACTCTTTAGCTCCGTATGCAAGATCTCCGGCATCGCCCAATCCCGGAACGATATAGGATCTGGTTGTTAGCTCTTCATCAACGGCTCCGATCCAGATATGCGCATTCGGAAGATTAGCCTTTACATGTGCCAAACCGACTTTACTGGCAATTACAGCTACTATGTGTAAGTCTTTAATTCGAAACTGCCTGGTGAGTTCCTTGCAGCAAAGAACCATACTTTCACCAGTGGCAAGCATTGGATCACTGATGATCACTGTTTTGTCAATGAGTGGAGGTGAGGAGACATACTCAATCTCTACAATAAATTTACTTCCCTTTGTAGTTCTGCGGTACGCAGAAATAAATGCCGAATCTGCCTTGTCGAAATAGTTAAGCAATCCCTGGTGAAGGGGTAAACCAGCTCTCAGGATAGTTGCCAGAACCGGAAACTCATTGAACACCTGCACGGTTGACGTCCCCAGTGGTGTTTCAAAATCGGTATTGGTATAATTAAAGCCCTTACTGATCTCATAGGCAAAAATTTCACCCAGCCGCTCCAGATTTCTCCTGAAGCGCATACTATCCTGCTGGATGTCTGCGTCTCTGAGTTCAGCCATAAAATGGTTTCCAACAGAAGGTGTTTCGCTCAGTATGTATACCATATTTTTAACATTATTTCTCTTACATCAATGAACACGCAGATAGCAAAAAGGATTTAAAGACTAACAAAAATTATAGGTTTTACGTTTCAATCTCCTAACTAACAACCAGAATTGTTATAAGTTGTAAGTTTCCACGAACGACCAACAATCTGACAACAAACAACTGACAACGAACAACTGAAAAAGTATCAGGTATCAGGTACGATGGATGGTTTCTAACAACGAACAACTGACAACTAACAACTAACTATTATCTTTGTAAAATTATATGGAATTTAAGCTAACATCTGAGTATCAGCCAACCGGAGATCAGCCGGAAGCTATCCGGCAATTGGTTGAAGGTGTAAATAATGGTGAGCACTATCAAACCCTGCTGGGAGTTACCGGCTCTGGCAAGACCTTTACTATCGCCAATGTAGTACAGCAAACGCAAAAGCCTATGCTGGTACTTAGCCATAATAAGACCCTGGCGGCACAGCTTTATGGTGAATTCAAACAGTTCTTTCCTGAAAATTCGGTTAATTACTTTGTTTCCTATTATGATTATTATCAGCCTGAGGCATATATAGCCTCTTCAAATACGTATATCGAGAAGGATCTTCAGATCAATGAGGAGATCGAGAAGCTCAGGCTGCGGACAACATCCTCACTGATGTCGGGCAGGCGCGATGTTATTGTGGTATCGTCTATCTCCTGCATTTATGGTATGGGAAATCCGGAAGATTTTTCCAATTCTGTATTCAAATTTGCCGTTGGAACAAAGGTGAGCCGGAATGCTTTTTTACACCGGCTGGTAGAGATATTATATTCGCGGACCACCACCGATTTTCGTCGCGGCACTTTCCGTGTCAAAGGCGATACTGTAGATATTTATCCGGCTTATATGGATTTTGCCTACCGGGTGTCTTTCTTCGGAGATGATATTGAAGAACTTACCACGATTGATCCGGCATCAGGCAAGACTATCGAGAAAATGTCGCATATGGCCATTTTTCCAGCCAACCTATTCGTTACACCTAAGGAACGCTTTACTGAATCTATCTGGGCAATCCAGGAAGAACTTGAAAGCCGTAAACAGCAGTTTATAACTGAAAAACGTTTTCTGGAAGCTAAGCGCCTTGAAGAACGGGTTAATTACGACCTGGAAATGATCCGGGAGCTTGGTTATTGCAGCGGTATCGAAAATTATTCACGCTTTTTTGACGGGAGAAGTCCGGGTATGAGGCCCTTCTGCCTTCTGGATTATTTCCCTGAAGATTATTTAATGGTAATAGATGAAAGTCATGCAACCGTGCCTCAGATCCGCGCCATGTATGGAGGCGACCGTTCCAGAAAACTTTCTTTGGTGGATTATGGCTTTCGACTGCCTGCAGCCTTAGATAACCGGCCCCTGAACTTTAATGAATTTGAGAAACTGGCTCCCCAAACCATCTATGTAAGTGCCACACCGGGTGATTATGAACTTGAAAAGACAGAAGGTGTTTTTGTAGAACAAGTGATTCGCCCAACCGGATTACTCGATCCGATTATTGAAATCAGACCTGTCATCAATCAGGTGGACGATCTTTTAGATGAGATAGATAAAACGGTAAAAATGGGTGATCGCATACTGGTGACTACGCTGACCAAGCGCATGTCGGAGGAGCTTACCAAATACATGGACCGCCTGGGAATAAAAGTGAGGTATATCCATTCTGAAGTAAAGACCCTGGATCGGGTTGAAATCCTCAGGGATCTTCGATTAGGGGTTTTTGATGTGCTGATAGGTATAAACTTACTCCGTGAGGGCCTGGATCTTCCGGAGGTTTCACTTGTAGCGATACTTGATGCCGATAAGGAAGGATTTCTTCGCTCCGAGCGATCTCTGATCCAAACTATCGGACGTGCAGCCCGTAACGACCGCGGCCGTGTAATCATGTACGCGGATAAGGTCACAGAGAGCATGCGGGTAACTATTGATGAGACCAACCGTCGCCGTGACAAGCAAATGGCTTATAATACAGAACATGGAATTATCCCGAGGACCATCGGTAAATCGCGGGAGGCCATTATTGAGCAAACATCTGTGATGGATTTTAAAGGTGGTGTACAAAAGGCATATGTTGAAAAGGAAATGACCGATAGCCTTGCTGCTGATCCCATAGTTCAATATATGACAAAGCCGGAACTTCAGAAATCAATCGACAAAACAAAAAAGGATATGGTTGCTGCTGCTAAGGACATGGACTTTCTGCAGGCCGCCAAACTCCGCGATGAAATGTATGCTTTGGAGAAAATAATGATGGAAAGGTTTGGTTGAGTTGTAAGTTATACGTTTTACGTTATACGTTGTACGTTTTACGTTTGATCTGTTTAACTATCAAATTATGAGGTTTTTAGCAATCCTAAAAGTTGTAGGTTATAAGTTGTAGGTTATAAGTTGTAGGTTTGATTCTGGACGCATAAGGGTTGCGGGTTGCCTGTTATGTGTTGCGTGAACCCACAACCCGCAATTGACAACTGACAACTGACAACTCACAACTCACAACTCGTAACCCGCAACTGGTAAACGGTGATTGGTGATGTGTTGAAAGTTGTACGTTTTACGTTTGATCTGTTTAACTATCAGAACTGATAACACGTAACTCAGAACCGACGAACAACGAACTACGAACTACTAACAACTAACAACTAACCATGTACAGAAAAGATATTTACCCTGGCCTTGAAGTTGATATTATCCTCAAAAAAGATCAGCGGAGCGGTGCAAGAACCCGCGGAATAGTGAAATCATTGCTTACGAGTTCTGCTTTTCATTCCAGGGGAATAAAAGTAAGGCTTGAAGACGGGCAGGTGGGAAGAGTGGCTGATATAATTGACAATGGATAATTGACAGTTGACAATTAGCATATCCCTCGTCTCACTCTCATATCTCATATCTATGTAACATTTAGTTCCAAGTGAAACATATTCAAAAAATTATCATCTATATTTGTAAAAGAACCCAAGTCACATGGCATTATTAAAATTTTTATTTGTAACGATCTGCGTGTTATGGCTAATTAAAATGATAGCACGCGTACTTTTACCCATATTTTTCCAAAACCTGGTGAGTAAAGCACAGAACCAGGCGAATCAAAAATATCAACAGCAGCATGATCCAAGGAAGGATGGCCGTTTACGGGTAGACTAAATGCCTCCAAAAGAAAAAACTCCGGGCGATAATGCCGGAGATTTCATTGAATACGAGGAAATTAAAACCCCTTAAGCCTCTCAAGCCCATTAAATATCAATTATTTCTTCATTGCCATATTCCTGTTTTAGCCTTTAGTCTGCTTTAAAATTAATTATTTTAATAAAGCTGCATTACAAGCCTTGCAGGTTTAAGCTTTTTTCTATTTTTGGCATTCAACTAATTCGAGCAGAATGAATAATTGGTTTAAACGCAATGGCATCCATCTGGCCATCATAGGAATATTTATTGCCCTATGTTTTGTGTATTTCAGTCCGGCATTACAGGGTAAGCGCTTATTTCAAAGTGATGTACTTCAGGCTCAGGGCATGCAGAAGGAAATCATGGATTTCAAAGCTAAAGATGGCAAAGGTCCGCTGTGGACCAATTCCATGTTTGGCGGAATGCCTGCATATCAGATCTGGGTTCAGTATCCAAACAATGTAACGACCTATGTGATCTCATTTTTTAAGACTGTATTTCCAAATCCTATTGATGTAGTTCTCCTGTATCTTTTAGGGGCTTACCTTCTGTTTTCCGTATTACGGATGAACCCCTGGCTGGCTGCAGCAGGCGCGATTGCCTTTGCATTTTCGTCCTATAATTTTCAGATCATTGATGCTGGCCATAGTAATAAGGCAATGGCAATTGCATTCTTTCCTCCAATTGTGGCGGGAATCATTCTGATTTTTCGCAGGCAATATCTTACCGGTGCGGCCTTAACTGCATTATTTCTGGCTATTGAGATAAGGGCAAACCATATTCAGATGACCTATTACCTGTTCATCGCTTTACTAATTTATATCGGTATTGAACTTTATCATGCTGTCAAAACAAAAACAACTAAAGATTTTTCCAGGTCTTTCGGCTACTTAGCTGCGGCTGTTGTCCTGGCAGTGGCTGTAAATGCAGGAATGCTGTGGACCACTTATGAATATGGAAAAGAAACTATTCGGGGTAAATCAAATCTGACCACTGATAAATCGGAACCGAATAACGGCCTGGACAGGGATTACGCTTATCAATGGAGCCAGGGTATCGGCGAAAGCCTTACTTTCCTGGTACCAAATGCTTATGGTGGTGCCTCCGGTGCAAATCTTGATCAGAATTCAGAAGTAGCAAAAATCTTAACAGCTAAAGGAGTTCCTGCAGAACAGGTTATACCAGCGATGCAGCAATTATCACAGCTTGGGCTAAGCACCTACTGGGGCGATAAACAATTCACATCCGGGCCGTGGTATTTTGGAGCCATTATTTGCTTCCTTTTCATACTTGGCTTATTTATAGTTAAACACCGCATAAAGTGGTGGATCCTTAGTGCAAGTCTCTTATGCCTGCTCCTCTCATTCGGCCGGCATTTGCCTTTCATCTCAGACCTGTTCTTTAATTATTTCCCACTCTATAATAAATTCAGGGCTGTCGAATCTATACTCGTTATTACTGCATTTTTAATTCCAATACTCGCTATCCTGGCAGTCAAAGAAGTGGCTTTTCATACAGAGGAACCTAAAAAGCTTATCAAAAAGCTTTCTTATTCCGTTTATATCACAGGCGGACTTTTACTTATACTGATCGCTCTGCCATCGATATTTCTGAATTTTAGAACTGCGAATCATGAGCAGTTCATTCAGCAACTCACTCAGGTTACCAATGGCGACAGGGCTTTTGCCGATTCCATTGCCAGGGCCCTTATTGAGGACCGGATCAGCCTTGCCCGGATGGATGCATTACGCTCACTTGTATTTGTATTGCTCGGAGCCGCTTTAATGTGGGCCTTAATTAAGAAAAAGATTAGTCCGCAGATCAGCTTTATCCTGCTTGCTACTATGATCCTGGCGGATATGTGGAATATTGACCGCCGTTATCTGAGTAATGATAAGTTCGTTGACGAAAGTGTACTTGCCCAGCAATTCAAACCAAGGGATGTCGATCAGCTGATCATGCGTGACACCTCTGATTACCGCGTTCTGGATCTGAGTACCGGCAATCCATTTACAAACTCAACAACATCTTACTTCCATAAAAGCCTTGGCGGCTATCATGCTGCTAAACTTAAGCGTTACCAGGAGGTGCTCGATAAACAGTTTAGCGGTGCAATCAATGAGGATGTACTGGATATGCTTAATACCAAGTATTTAATTACCGCTGATCAAAGCGGTCAGAAACAGACTATACAAAACCGTTCTACAGCTGCAGGTAATGCCTGGTTTGTTCAAAATATCCAATATGTAAAAAATGCTGATGAGGAAATGGCAGGTATCAG
>CAYHRC010000016.1:0-17168 GCA_964358565.1 uncultured Sphingobacterium sp.
CTGACCTCCAATTTCTACAAAAACATTTTGTGCACGTTTATCATCTCCTGACGGAAGCTTCATTCGTAAATCTGACGAAGACTGTGATCTGAATTCTTGTGCAGAAGCCATGCCTGAAGTACACAGGGAGGCGACAATCAAACAGGCAATATATTTTATTTTCATTAACGGGGATTAAAGAACCTAATGCTTAGTAAAAATAAGCATCTTCCAGAGATTTTATAATTTAATTTAATACCGGTCTGACAGGTTCAGAATATATTACGTTGATCGGATTTTTAACTTTTTCCTTTGAAAGTGCAATCTCAATTACTTCTTTCATTTCGGTAACATAATGAAATCTGAGATCCTTAATATAACTCTCTTTAATTTCTAAAATATCTTTGAGATTTGATTTGCACAGGATAATATCTTTAATATTCGCACGTTTGGCAGCCAGGATCTTTTCTTTAATTCCGCCAACAGGCAAAACCTTTCCACGAAGGGTAATTTCTCCAGTCATAGCAAGATGTGGCTTCACCTGGCGCTGTGTAAATGCGGATGTTAGTGCCGTTAGCATGGTTACGCCTGCTGATGGTCCGTCTTTAGGTGTAGCTCCGGCAGGAACGTGAACATGTACATCCCATTGGTCAAATAAACGATGGTCGATATTAAAGTTTGCGGCATGAGCCCTTAAGTAAGCCATAGCAATAGTGGCCGATTCTTTCATGACATCACCAAGATTACCTGTCAGGGAAAGCTTTCCCTTCCCGGGACTCAAACTTGCCTCTATAAAAAGAATATCCCCGCCTACTTGTGTCCATGCCAAACCGGTAACCACGCCTGCTACTTCATTGCCTTCATAGAGGTCCTTGTCGTATATGGGAGCACCCAGTATCGTTTCTACATCTGCTTTGCTTATAACAGGGTTATATTCAACTTCCATCGCAATTTTAGTGGCAATGCCCCTCACAAGAGAACCTATTTTTTTCTCAAGTCCCCGAACACCGGATTCGCGTGTATAATCCTCAATTACCTTTTCAATAACGGGTGCCTTCAGCGATATATCTTTGGTCTTTAAGCCATGCTGTTCTCTTTGTTTGGGTAATAGATGCTGTTTAGCTATTTCGATCTTTTCTTCTATGGTATATCCATTCACTTCAATGATCTCCATCCTGTCTAATAATGCAGCCTGAACGTTGCTTAAGGAATTGGCAGTAGCGATGAACATAACGTTCGAAAGGTCATAATCTATTTCTACATAATGATCATAAAAGGCATTATTTTGCTCCGGATCAAGCACTTCCAGGAGTGCTGAAGAAGGGTCGCCCCGGAAATCATTGCCTACTTTATCGATCTCATCGAGAACGAAAACCGGGTTAGAGGATCCTGATTTTTTGATTGACTGGATGATCCTGCCAGGCATTGCACCTATATAAGTTTTACGGTGTCCCCTGATCTCAGCTTCATCACGAATACCACCCAGGGCCATTCTTACGTATTTCCTGCCGAGCGCTTTGGCGATTGATTTTCCGAGTGAAGTTTTACCTACTCCCGGAGGGCCCACAAGGCATAATATTGGCGCTTTCATGTTATGCTTTAGCTTAAGCACAGCCAGATATTCTATGATACGCTTTTTAACTTTCTCCAGTCCGTAATGATCTTTTTCCAGGATCTTTTCGGCTCTTTTCAGGTCAAAATTATCTTTGGTAAAGTCATTCCATGGAAGATCTAACAGAACTTCAAGGTAATTGATCTGAATTGAATAATCAGCTGCCGCAGGATTCATCCTGGCCAGTTTTTCTATCTCCTTATTAAAGTGCTCACTGGTTTCTTTACCCCATTTCTTCAATGCAGCACGATCTCTTAAGTTCTCGACCTCAAGGTCGGGTGAATTACCTCCCAATTCTTCCTGAATGGTTTTAAGCTGCTGATTTAAGAAATAATCCCGCTGCTGCTTATCCAGGTCTACTCTAACTTTAGATTGTATCTGATTTTTTAACTCCTGCATCTGAAGTTCCAGGGTCAGGTGCTCCAGCACCATCCTTGCCCGTTCGCGCAGGTTAGCTACTTCCAGCATTTGTTGTTTAGCCGCAACATCGGCATTCATATTTGAGGATATGAAATTGATCAGGAAGGATGCGCTTTCAATGTTTTTTATTGCAATACCTGCTTCGCTCGGAATGTTAGGAGAAAGTTGAATGATCTGCATGGCCATCTCTTTGATAGAGGCCATAAGCGCTTTAAATTCTTTATCCGCCTTTGGGCGAACCTCTTCAAATTTCTGAATGGTAGCCTTAATATAAGGATCGCTCTGAACTTCTTCGTTTAAACGAAACCGCTGTTTACCCTGAATGATCACTGTAGTGTTTCCATCAGGCATCTGCAGCATTTTTATAATAAGAGCGACAGTCCCAACCTGGTTTAGTTGTTCAAATGCCGGATCCTCTACACCAACATCACGCTGAGAAACCACTCCAATAATGCGGTCGCCGCGATAAGCATCTTTGATCAGCTTGATAGACTTGTCTCTGCCAACAGTAATCGGTATAACTACCCCTGGAAATAATACTGTATTTCTTAAAGGCAGGATAGACAGCGTGTCAGGTGTTTTTTCATTGTTCATTTCCTCTTCGTCCTCTTGTGACATCAGGGGAAAGAACTCTGTATCTTCATTAATCAAAGGTAATGTGCGATTGAAATCAAAATTGTCGTAATTACTCATCTATATCTTTAAAAACGTCATAATGACAGTTAATTTGTTCCTGACCGGAAAAACCGGTAGTGTTTTAAAAGGTGCAAGGTATGTGCCAACTAAGGGATTATCTGAAAATATACAGTTATAAGTAATAATACAGACAAATGTTCTGACATGTTTTAAATATTTACCGGCGCATTGTCGGTAGTACCGGTAAATGCTTAATTCGAAATATTGCCTCTTTATTTAAATTTGCAGATCGAAATTTAATTTAAAAGAATATAAACAAATGAAGCACATAATAGGCAGATTCATTAAATAAAATATAGCTTTGATTCGGTTTAAAAAATCAGAACAGAACATACGCCATTTGTTTGTGGTCCGTTTTATTCAGGAAAGAGTGATTGCCATGATCTCAATTAGTTTGTGATGACAGCAAAGATCCGGACAAAGGATGAATTTTTTCTTGTTTGCCTAAAAGTGGTACCTTTAAAAATATTACGTCAAATGCGCCGTTATTAAGTCGGTATAAACATTGTCAGCAATTCAAATGAGATTAATTACAGGTATTTTATTTTTTATTTTAACTGCGAATGTTGTTTTCGCGCAAAGTTCTTACCACAAAATGGGGCAGAAAGCTCTTATTGATGGCGACTTTAAATCGGCGGTTTATAATCTTGAGAAAGCTCTGGCAACAGACACTTCAGATGTGAATACCTTATATATGCTGGGATATTCCTATTATCATGCTTCAAATTATAAAGCAGCTGTTCAAACCTTCACCCGGCTTGTATCCTTAAAGCCTTCTGAGAACAGCGCCTATTATTATCGCGGCAAAGCCCGTAATATTATGGCAAATGAGACTAATGGAATTTCAAATATTGACCGGGAAAAACTGCTTCTCTTATCTATAAGGGATTTCTCAAAAGCCATTGAACTGAGCCCGGAGGATGTTAAATTATACCAGAACAGGGCTATCGTTTACCGTGATTATGGAGTGCTGAAAGGTCAGAAGATCCCCAAGTTTCAAGACAAGAATAAAGCGACCACCGCATTCAGGTCGTGTATAGCTGATTTTGAGAAAGTATTGAGCATTACTCCTGACAGAAGGGATATCACTGCTCAGTTAGCTGATGCTAAAAATTATATGAAAAACCTGAAGTAATAAATAATATTGTATTAAAAAAGTAAGGCCCGGCATTTTCGGGCTTCTTTTTACAAACCTATCTGTTCCCACATAATTTCCACATCCTTTTACCAGCATAGGCTTCATTCCACATTACTGTTAGCTAATGAAATTTTATAAACTACTCCTGAAGGATTAATAGCTCCAATTTCATTTTGGGTAACCATATATATCTCGCCTTCCTCGTTAACACCAAAGCTGTTAATTCTAAAATCAAACTTATTATCCTCTTTACCTTCAAATTTACAGTCGTGTTTTACCCACTGCTGTTGTTCATTTTTGTCCATGTAAAAAATTTTGAAAGCCCAGTCACCAAATATATATTTCCCTTCCATAGTCGGGAACTGTTTGCCCCTGTAAACATAACCACCTGTAATACTGATTCCTTCAGTGTGTGGATATTCAATTACAGGCAGTGCAAAATCACCGCCTTTGGCATACAAAGCACTGTCAAAAGGATGAAAACCTTCCATAGCCCGCCAGCCATAATTTTTGCCTTTTTCAATAATGTTTACTTCTTCATAAAGATTTTGACCTACATCGCCACAAAAAAGTTCACCTGTTTTTTGGTCAAAAGAAATGCGCCAGGGCATGCGCAAACCATAACACCAGATTTCATCCCTTCCTTCTTTGCCTACAAAAGGATTATCCTTTGGAATACTATATGGATTTCCATGATCAACATCAATGCGTATAATTTTGCTTAATAATTGATTTAAATCTTGTCCGTTTCCTGGATTGCCATGTGCATCTCCCTGGCCTCCGCCATCCCCAAACCCTATATACAAATAACCTTTTTTATCAAACACAATGTTGCCGCCATTATGATTAGATTCAGGCTGTTCTACTTCGAGTATGATTTTTCTTTCAGGATTTGCTTTATCCGGATTGTTTGCATTTACTTTAAATTCTGCTAATACCGATTTGTTATCAAAACCTTTTTTAGAAGGGGCGCTGTAATGAACAAAAAAACGACCGTTGTTTTTATAATCCGGATGAAATGCAAAACCCAGAATACCAACATCCATATATTTATTCTCCATCGGTACCAGCAGAGATTTTATATTTAAAAATGGTTCTTTTATCAATTCACCATTTTTCAAAATCAAGATTCTGCCGGCTTGTTCTGCAATAAAAATTCGCCCTGAGCCATCGTGTGCATTTTCTAAAGCCAAAGGGGCATATAAGCCATCCGCAACCTTTTCGAGTTTAAAAACTAAGGAATCCCTTGCTTTAATAGTTTTTGAATCTTCAGCATCCGATGTTTTTGCCTGATTATTAGAAATGTTATTACAAGCAATAAACAGCAGAACAAGAAGACTAAAGATCAGTACCTGTTTCTTTTTCATAACCAATAAAATTTAATGAGTTTTCAAAGAAACTAAAAAATTAAGCATATTCGGGGAAAAAAATTTCTGAAAATGATAATGTCCGTTCGAATTTTGAAAATCTTCATATTGCTTGCTGGCTTGTAAAAGATACCTGCTGGGTAATGGACCTGCAGAAGACCTGTATTCGCTTGAGGACTTAAAAGAAAAATATTAATGGAAAAAGGGGATATTATGGTTATACGGAATTTTTAAACCAAAAATCTGTAAATTGGAGACATTAAATCATTGAAAAATGGGAACGATTGAATTAAAATCAAACATTCATAAAATAGTTGACGGAATACAGAACGAACAACTATTAAAAGCACTTTACAACTTTTTAAATTAGTAAATCAAAGTAGTAGTTATGGGCAAGGCAAAAAATACAGCGTAGAAATATGGACACTGAGGGCTTATCAATAAAATACAAGAATACTACCTATACGATTATGAAAAAATCAACTCTAATCCTTTTAATTTTTATTATTTGTTCTTGTTCTAAGGATGAAAACATTAAAAGAACATTTATAGTAAATATTTCAGAAACGCAAATTCAAAAGACATCAGTTTTAGCCGACAAAATTGAAATAAAAGCTATAGCAGTAGAATCAAATGGATGTTGGAAAGATCTACATTTTGTTTTAACTAAAGAAAATGAATTTAATTATTCTCTAAAGGCATTCGGAACTTTTGAAAGTAATGGTGCATGTCCGACTGTAATGGTGTTTAAAGACACAATAATTAATTTTATGCCCACCCTGAAGGGAAAGTACTTCTTTCACATAAATGACAAGCCTTACAAAGTTAAGACCGACACATTAATAGTGGATTAAAATGTACCTCACACATCATGGGAAACGCAAACAACAATTCAAAATTTCGTATATTTGAGTAAACTCTTAGATATGACAAGAGACACATTAATAAAAAGGACTTTAAATGCACTTTCAAAACTTCCCCGGGATAAGGTCAGAGAGGTCTCTGATTTTGCGGACTTTATTTTAAAAAAATACGATGAAGGTATTTTGCAGAAAGGAATTGAAAAGTTAGTCGGCGACTCTAAAGCTTACGACTTCCTGAAAGATGAAGAAAACCTGTATTCGCTTGAAGACTTAAAAGAAAAGTATTAATGAAAAAAGGGGATATTATTCTCATCCCATTCCCTTTCACAGATCTCTCTGGAAATAAAAACAGACCGGCCCTTGTGCTTGTAAACAGTGAATTGGACATTACCGTTGCTTTCATTTCAACTCAACTGAAGTGGAAAGAAGAAACGGATATTTTATTAAAACCTACAAAAGAAAATGGTCTTAAAAAAGAATCATTAATACGGCTTTCAAAATTCGCAACGATTGACAAAGCCCTTGCTCTTGGTCGCCTCGG
The DNA here is from genome assembly GCA_964358565.1 of uncultured Sphingobacterium sp. GTDB lineage: Bacteria > Bacteroidota > Bacteroidia > Sphingobacteriales > Sphingobacteriaceae > Daejeonella. The sequence continues at coordinate 6,617 of CAYHRC010000016.1, forward strand.
ACGAATTGACAATGAAGCTGTCAATTCAGTTAATCACAACCTGAAAAAGATTTTGAGCCTTAATGAATAAAAGCACATACCGCCACATCAAAAAGCTATTCGCATCCCAAAATCCTGCACCCAATACAGATTGCTTTCAGCAACCCCTATCTCCTTATAATTCTTATTCATGATGTTTTTGCAGTGGTTTTCGCTCCTGACCCATCCTTCCATTACTTTTTCGATAGAAGGATGACCGGCGGCAATGTTTTCAGCAAAAGCAAAAGTTCGCATGCCCGATGAGGTATAACCGGCATCCTCAATTCTCTTTCTGACTATTTTTCCCGATAAACTGGTATGCTTAAAATATTTATGGCGGGACATATCCCGGGCATGACTTAATGCAGCTGCTTCTAGCATGCGATTCCAGGTAAGCGGTTTAACCGGGGACATGTATGTATTTCCACAATTGCAGCCTGAGGAGCGCAATTTATTTACCCGGTACAGGAATTCTCTCTGAAATTTTGAAAGAGTTCCTGAACTATCGGATTCGTAAGCCATGCAGGATACCAATGCCAAAAGAAAAATAATAAAAATAGACCGCATATATGATTCTGAATGCAGATAATAACGCACAAAAGATCAATTTATTGGGGACGAAAAGCTATTTAAAAACGCCTATTATCTGGTATCTGTTATTCCCGAGAAGCAGAACCTGCTGGCTTTTATCAATTTTATAGATGGAATCGGGAACGTAGTTTAATTGCTCGGATGATTGATAAAGATTGTTTTTTGTCCGGTTCATAATAGAAATATTCCTTATACGGTCCCGGGCATCTTTTTTGATATGGATGGAACGGGTTCGGAGATTACTGTCGAGCGCCATATAAATAACCTCGCTGCTATCTTCAGTGATCTTATAGCTGTCGCGCCAGGCCGGTTTGTTGATATCAGATTCGATAAATAAACTCAGTTCATTTATCCAATTGACAGAAATACCGGTCTTCGTTTCTGAAATTTCATTACGCTTCACTGTTTTATCCACCAGCTTATTATTTTCAGTTAAACGCTGTACTTCAGCTTCGAAAAAGCCTTTGATGTTCATATACCTGGTAACAGATCTTTCTTCAGGCTCAGCGCATGAGACAAGCATAAGCAAAACAAGAATAAGAGTTCTGCTGCTCATCAGGATACCAGTATCTGCCCGGTCATTATTTCCGGTACAGGTATGTTCATCATTGTCAGTATAGTTGGGGCAACATCCCCCAGTTTTCCATCGCTGATATGATGGTAATCCTTATCGATCAGAATGCATGGAACGGGGTTAGTAGTATGCGCCGTATTTGGTGATCCATCACTGTTGAGCATGTAATCAGCATTTCCATGATCGGCAAGTATAATAAAGGAATATCCATTTGCTGTACCGCATTCAACAACCTCTTTGAGGCATCGATCAACAGTTTCAACTGCTTTGACTACAGCGCTGAAGACACCTGTATGGCCTACCATATCAGGATTGGCAAAATTGAGGCAGACAAAATCAGGCCAGCCTGTTTTTAACTCATTACAGATAGCGTTTGCAACTTCCCGTGCACTCATTTCAGGTTGCAGGTCGTAGGTTGCAACTTTAGGCGATTGTATAAGAATACGTTTTTCCTGATTAAATTCCTTTTCTCTTCCACCGGAAAAGAAGAAAGTGACGTGCGGATACTTTTCCGTTTCGGCAATGCGTACCTGCTTTTTATTGTGTCTTTCCAGAACCTCACCAAGGGTATCCTTGAGGTCATCTTTTAAAAATACCACATTGACGTTTTGAAAGGTTTCATCATAACTGGTCATTGTGACATAATGAAGCGCAAGCGGCTTCATATCGTATTCAGGAAAGGCTTTTTGAGTTAAAGCAGTTGTGATCTCACGACCCCGGTCGGTACGGAAATTGAAACAGATCACCACATCTCCCTCTTCTATTTTACCTATTGGAAGACCATCATTATCGATCTTAACAATTGGCTGAATAAATTCATCGCTTATTCCCTGGTCATAAGAACTCTGAATGCTATCAGAGATGTCGTTAGTAGGAATTCCGGTACCATGAACGAGCAGGTCATAAGCTAATTTTATACGTTCCCAGCGGTTATCCCTGTCCATAGCATAATACCGTCCGATTGCCGATGTAATGGTGCCTGAAGAATGCTGCAAATGATCTTCAAGCTCCAGGATAAATGGAAGGCCGGAGTTCGGGTCTGTGTCTCTTCCATCCATAAAGGCATGGATAAATACTTTTTTAACATCGTTTGCTTTAGCGGCATCACATAAACCCTTGAGATGATCAATGTGTGAATGTACCCCGCCATTGGATAATAAACCAATGAAATGTACATTTTTATCGGCTTTTTTTGCATATTCAAATGCATTTTTCAGTACCGGATGGCTCAGCAGTTCATTATCTTTTACAGCCTTATTAATACGCCCGAGTTCCTGATAAACCACACGTCCTGCACCCAGGTTCATGTGACCCACTTCGGAATTTCCCATCTGACCAGCGGGCAAGCCGACAGCTTCTCCGGAAGCTTCAAGTGTTGAATTAGGATATGTTTTTATTAAATGATCAAAGAAGGGGGTATCTGCTACGCTCACCGCGTCTGATGAGTCATGTTTTCCATAACCCCAGCCATCAAGTATCAGTAGTATCGCTTTTTTATTTTCCACAATGCAAATATACACTCACTGTTTAAAATAATGTATAATATTTGGCTCAATGGCATAATTTTAGTGCGTAAATGTGCCTGAGGATATGAGAACAAAATTTTTACTTGCTTTAATTTCTTTTTTTCTTGTTTTTTTGGATGTTCAGGCACAACCGAAGGATGTCATTGAGACTTTAGCCGGATATGTAAGGTCCTCGAATAGCAGTGATCTTTCCACCTATTTCTCCTCCGTAATAGAGCTCAGCATGCTCAACGATGAGGATAAGTATTCCCGTGCACAGGCAGAACTGATACTGAGGAGTTTTTTTTCCAGGCATAAACCTGTGTCGGTTAAAATCATTCGCCGTATCAATCCGAATGCAAATTATATATTCGCTGTTTTTTCATTCCTGACTAAAACGGATAAATTTCGCTTCACTATTTCTCTTCGAAACCAGGACGATAAGTTTCTGGTCAGGGAAATTAGAATAGATTACGATGAAGAATAAATACTTTTCTGAGAAGTATTTCTATTTTTGAATACCAAAACCATGAATTTAGATAAAAATATATTGGAGCCTTTCATCCGGCAGGCCCTGGCCGAGGATGTTGGTGAGGGCGATCATACTTCCCTTGCGACCATTCCTGAAGGTCAGAAAGGTAAAGCGAAATTGTTAGTGAAGGATACGGGTATTTTAGCCGGTATTTCAGTAGCCCTTGAAATATTTAATACCGTAGATCCGAATTTAGAGATCGAAGTCCTGATCAGCGATGGTCAGGCTGTCAAACCAGGAGATATTGCATTTTATGTCATTGGAAGCGTACATTCTATCCTGAAAGCCGAACGCCTGGTACTGAATACCATGCAGCGCATGAGCGGTATCGCCACAATTACTGCGCATATTGTCAGCTTACTGGAAGGTACAGGGACAAAAGTTCTTGATACCCGGAAAACAACTCCCGGCTTGCGATATATTGAAAAACTTGCTGTAAAGATAGGAGGTGGTGTAAACCACAGGTTTGGCCTGTATGATATGATACTTATTAAAGATAATCATGTTGATTATGCCGGTGGTATTGCCAAAGCAATTAATGCCGCAAAAAGCTACCTCAGCTCAAAGCAGCTCAATATTCAAATTGAAATTGAGGTTAGAAATCTGACTGAATTAAGTGAAGTAATTAACAGCGGGGGCATTGACCGGATATTGCTGGATAACTTTACTTTTGATAAGTTGAAAGAAGCCGTTGCGCTGATCAATAGAAGGTTCATAACAGAGGCTTCAGGTGGTATTACTGAAGATAATGTCCTCGAATATGCCCTGTGTGGCGTTGATTATGTTTCTATGGGTGCATTAACGCATTCTGTTAAGAGCCTGGATATGAGTTTGAAAGCCATAAAAGAGTAAATAATATATAATTCTTGACCTAACACCTGATTGAATTAGTAATATTGTACCCTAATGATCTCTATATACTCGGTCTCAGCTCTAATTTTAGCATATCTTTTTGGCTCGATTCCTACTGCCGTTTGGATAGGTCAGGCATTTTACGGGATCGATGTACGGGAATATGGCAGCGGTAATGCTGGAGCTACCAATACTTTCAGGGTATTAGGAAAGAAAGCTGGAATAGCTGTGATGTTTCTTGATATTTTGAAAGGTTATACAGCCACTAATCTTGTCTATCTGATAGGTCTATCTGTCACCGGGCCCCAGAATTCTGTACAGTTTGTTAATTACCAGCTTGCTCTTGGAATAACTGCTGTAATGGGTCATTTATTCCCTGTTTTTGCTGGTTTTCGGGGTGGCAAGGGGATAGCAACATTGTTTGGAATGATATTAGCAGTACAGTCGCAGGCAGCAATGCTTTGCGTTCTTACCTTTATTACTGTATTGTTGATAACAAAGTATGTTTCACTGAGTTCAATATTAGCCGGATTTTCATTTCCGCTGAGTATCATATTCATATTTCAATCACCAATACGATCTGTAGTGCTTTATGGCATGTGTATCTGCGTATTGATATTAGTTACGCATCAAAAAAATATCGAAAGACTCATAAAGGGTAAAGAATCCAAAGTAAATCTGTTTAAAAGAAAAGAAGTTTAATCAAGCTTATTTAATACAGAATTATGAAAAGATTAAGATTATTTAGCGCAATTGCTATAAGCAGTGTATTATTATCGTGTTCGCAGGTTCCTCTCACGGGCCGCAGTCAGCTAAGTCTGGTAAACGATAGTGCACTTCAACAACAGGCCTCAGATGTTTACAGGCAATTTCTATCTGACCCTTCCACCAAAGTAATAAGGAGTGGTACAAGCGCACAACATATTCAAACCGTTGGCAGGAATTTGGCCAGTGCAATAAATCGTTATATGCAGTCAAATGGTTACGGTGATAAATATAATTATCAGTACGAATTCAACTTGATTGACAGCAAGGAAATAAATGCATGGTGTATGCCTGGAGGTAAAGTAGCCGTTTATTCAGGGATCCTGCCTGTAACCCAAAATGATGCCGGACTTGCAACCGTAATGGGCCATGAGATCGCGCATGCGATTGCTCAGCATGCTGCAGAAAGATATTCTCAGATGACGCTTGCACAAGCGGGCGGAGGTTTAGTCGGGGCAGCTGTGGGCGGCAGATCACAGGGTACTCAGCAAATTATCGGACAGTTATATGGAATTGGAGGCCAGCTTGCCTTATTAAAATATTCCCGTAACCAGGAAAGTGAAGCAGATCGTTTAGGATTGATCTTTATGGCGATGGCCGGATATAATCCTGATAATGCAGTAGCCTTCTGGGAACGTATGGCAACAGCTAAGGAAGGCAATGGAACTCCTCCTGAATTCTTAAGCTCACACCCTAGTGATGCGACCAGAATAGCAGCGATTAGAAAGTTATTGCCTGAGGCGCGACAGTTTTATAGGGCCCGGTAAAAAAAAGTGAAAAAATTCTGAAATTTTAATCCCGGATATTCCGGGATTTTTTTTGGCCTAAAACTTCATTGATGGCCTGTCCCTTTAAGACACATTCATCATATTCCTTTTCCGGATCAGAATCAAGAGTTATGGCACTTCCCACATGGAAGGATAAGTATGCTGTTTTTGCATTATAGAGGATGGTACGAATAATTACATTAAAATCGAAATCACCGTCAGGACTGAAATAGCCTGCAGCGCCCGAATAAACTCCCCGTTTGCTGCGTTCATACTGCTCTGCCAGCCGCATAGCACTGATCTTTGGTGCACCTGTCATGGATCCCATAGGAAATGTGTTTGCAATGATCTGAGTATTGGAAAGCCCTTCTGCAGCTTCACATACTACCGTAGAGATTAGCTGATGAACCTGCTTGAAGCTGTAAACCCCGAAAAGTTCTTCCACCTTCACTGTTCCTGGTTTGGCGCTTTTTGTCAGGTCATTACGTACCAGGTCTACAATCATTACATTCTCTGCGAGCTCCTTCTCATCTTGAGCCAGGCTATTCTTTTGCGATTCATCCTTTACAGAGTTCAGGCTTCTCGGAGATGTTCCTTTAATAGGCTGACTGATCAGTTTATTTCCCCGCCTGCTTAAAAAGCGTTCCGGTGTAGCCGAAATAATAAAATTGTCTTTTATTTTAAAAAAATTAGAAAAAGGGGTCGGGGAGATCTTATTAAGATCAATGAATACTTCGAGAGGATTAATAATTGCGTTTTCTGCGTAAAACTCCTGACAAAAATTCACTTCGTATATATCTCCCCTGCGTATGTGTTTTTGCAATTGCTGAACAGTTGCTACATATTCATCTTTGCTGAAGCGACTCCTGATCTGTGGCTCAAAAGTATTTTCTGTTGCCTGCGGAATGATAATAGCATTGATGGACTCCCAAATCCGCTCGCTTTCACTGCTATATATGAAGACTTGCTCTCCTTTAATCAACAGCGTATGCTGTGGTATAAAGAAATAAAGGTCAGGAAAGCCGAGATAGTCGGGATTCAGAGATTCCAGATCTTCAATTTCATTTTTCAGATCATAGCCGAGAAAACCGGGGATATATGTTTTCTGACCCTGCAAAAAATGTTCAAGATCGCTTAGATTTCTGCCGCCCGAACTTTTTAGTACGGCGGCAGATCCTGCAGCAATGAACACATCAAAGGCAGAATATGGGTCAGAATAGAGGTTTGAATCAAAATAACAAGCCGTTTCAAAAGAATTGGCCCAATGCAATGCCTTAATCTTTAAGGTACCAGGATCATCCGTTTTGAAAACCTTTAACATAGATACCTTTATTAGCAACAGCTGCAAAGCCGCGCATAAATTAACAGAGTGTCAATGTCTGAACACGATCGGGTCCTACTGAAAGATATTTTACAGGAACGCCCAAATGTTTTTCAAGGTATTTAATGTATGCACTCAGCTTTACAGGAATGGCATCAATAGTCCGGATACCGGTGAGATCCTCTTTCCATCCCGGAATGGCTTCAAATATTGGCTCAGGTTTTATGGCATGGATATCATAAGGCATATAATCAATGGTCTGACCATCATATTTGTAGTGTGTGCAGGCATATATTGTTTCAAAACCACTCAATACATCAGCTTTTGTCATAACCAGTTCGGTTACACCGTTCAGCATGATTGCATATTTTAAGGCAGGCAGGTCGATCCATCCGCAACGGCGTGGACGGCCTGTAGTAGCTCCAAATTCATGTCCGATCCGGCGCAATTCTTCCCCGGTTTCATCTTCTAATTCAGTTGGAAATGGTCCGCTTCCAACACGTGTGCAGTAAGCTTTGAAAATCCCGATAACTTTTCCGATGTTTTTTGGTGCAACACCAAGGCCGGTACAGGCCCCTGCAGTAGTTGTATTAGATGAAGTAACGAATGGATAAGAGCCAAAATCGATATCAAGCATAGTGCCCTGTGCTCCTTCTGCCAGTACTTTTTTACCTTCCTGTAAATAGTGGTTCACGTAATGTTCACTATCAACCTGAGGTATCGTTTTCAATAGTTCAACAGCTTCAAAAAACGCTGCTTCTTTTTCTGAAAAATCAGGGATCTCACCATAATGTGATAATATTGAGCGGTGTTTATTTACCAGGCGGTCATAACGTTCACGGAAATCAACCAGCATGGTATCTCCGACACGTAATCCGTTCCTGCCGGTTTTATCCATGTAAGTCGGCCCTATCCCTTTTAAAGTAGAACCAATTTTATCTGCACCCATATTCGTTTCAGAGGCAGCATCAAGTAATTGATGTGTTGGCAGGATCAGGTGCGCCTTTCGTGCTATTAACAATTTCTTTTTTGCTACCGGATCGAAACCGTTCTTTTTAAGATTATCAAGCTCCCTTTTTAAAATGATCGGATCTATGACAACGCCGTTTCCGATAAGGTTCATTGCATTATCGTTAAATATACCCGAAGGGATGGTATTCAGAACATACTTCTGATTGTCAAACTCGAGTGTATGGCCGGCATTCGGTCCGCCCTGGAAACGTGCGATCAAGTCATATTCCGGACTTAAAACATCAACAATTTTTCCTTTTCCTTCGTCGCCCCATTGGAGGCCTAACAGTACGTCAACAGTCATGATAAAAAATAGGGGAGTATGGTATGAGTAAAATTAATTTTTCTTAGCAAATGATTCACAGTAGCCTTCTTTTAAACGACCGCAATTGCCATATAAATTGAGGGAATGATGTTTTATTTCGAACTTAAGGAGATCGCCCATCATACTCTGGATCTGCTGTATCCGGGGATCACAGAATTCAACCACTTTACCGCAGTCAATGCAGATTATATGATCATGCTGTTTGTAACCGTAAGACTTTTCGAATTGAGCCATGTTCTTGCCAAACTGATGTTTGGTCACCAGATCGCAGGAAACTAAAAGCTCCAGGGTATTATATACCGTAGCGCGGCTAACACGGTATTTTTTGTTTTTCATGTGGATATATAGCGATTCCACATCAAAATGATCATTACGCGAGTATATTTCTTCCAGAATTGCGTAGCGTTCAGGGGTTTTGCGCAGGTTTTTATTTTCGAGATAAGCTTCAAAAATTTTTATTACCAATGCAATTGTATCTGTTCCGGGCATAGTGCGATTAAATATCCCCCAAATTTATCCAAAAAATAAGAATTTTCAGTATTTAATTCAGGAAGCTTTGACCATATCTTTAGATTGTGAATCAAACCTTGTTACCGATGTTACACCGACAACTTCTTTGAGTTTGGCGATCAGCTCATCAAGGTGCCTGGTATTATTTACATAGACCATTATTGAGCCCTCAAAAATACCATCCTCAGTATCTACAGTGATTGATCGCATATTTACTTTAAAGTCGCTTGAAATGACAGTAGTGATATTGTTTATCAGACCTACATCATCAATTCCGGTGATCCGTATTCCTGTTAAGAATGCCAGCTCTTTTTGAGAATTCCACCTTGCCTTAACGATGCGATAGCCATAATTTGCCATGAGTTTAGCAGCATTCGGACAATTTGTTCGGTGTATCTTTATGCCATCCCCAACGGTTACAAAACCAAAAACGTCATCCCCTGGAATTGGATTGCAGCAGGGTGAGAGCTTATAATCAATCTTTTGAAGGTCCTCGCCTATTAGCAGGGTATCATTGTCGTTTCCTTTTACCCTTTTTATCAGTTGCTCATTCATCAGCGGTTCCGGTTTAACCGGGCGGTTCTCTATAACCTTTTCTGACGCAACAAATTCCTTAAGCTGTTTAAGATCGATTATCCCCTGTGCGACATTAAAGAACAGGTCCAGGGTTGTTGGCAGCTTCAAATAATAGGTCAGCTTATAAAGATTATCGGTATTATAAGTGATCTTAAGCGATTTGAGCTTACGCTCCAGAATTTCCTTGCCCAGTTCAGCGACCTTTCTTTTTTCTTCTTTTAAGGAAGACTTAATCTTTGATTTGGCTTTGGCAGTGACTACAAAGCTTAACCAGTCTTCTTTTGGAGACTGCTTGCTGGATGTAATGATCTCAACCTGGTCGCCATTTTGAAGCTTATAGGAGAGGGGTACCAATTTATGGTTCACTTTTGCCCCGATGCAACTGGCCCCAATATCAGTATGGATCTCAAAAGCAAAGTCAAGAGCTGTAGCATTGATCGGCAGCTGAATAAGTGAGCCTTTTGGAGTGAAAATAAAGATCTCATCAGAAAACAAATTCATTTTAAAATCATCCAGAAAATCAAGTGCATTGGATTCCGGATTATTCAGCATCTCACGTACCTTATGGATCCATTGATCGAGCCCGCTGTCGGCAGATGGTTCTTTATATTTCCAGTGTGCCGCAAAGCCTTTTTCAGCTATTTCATTCATCCGCTTTGTGCGTATCTGAACCTCAACCCATTGACCTCTTGGCCCCATTACCGTGGTATGCAATGATTCATAACCATTTGCACGGGGTGATGAGATCCAATCGCGGAGGCGGTCAGGGTTCGGACGATAGAGGTCGGTTACAATGGAATAGGCTTTCCAGCAATCAGATTTCTCATTGTCAGGCTTACTGTTAAGGATGACCCTTACAGCAAACAGATCGTAAACCTCATCAAAAGGAATGTTTTTCTTACGCATTTTAGTCCAAATAGAGTGGATGGACTTAGGACGACCATAAAGATCCGCGTCGAGCCCCTGCTCATTCAAAATTTCCTTTATCGGAGCAATAAAATCTTTAATGTAATTTTCTCTTTCAGTTTTTTTCTCATTCAGCTGCTGGGCGATGAATTTATAGGTTACCGGCTCCATGTATTTCATGGACAGGTCTTCAAGCTCTGATTTCAACGTGTAAAGTCCCAATCTGTGTGCCAGCGGAGCATATAGGTATACGGTTTCTGAAGATATTTTGAGCTGTTTATCACGCGGCATGAAGTCCA
>CAYHRC010000017.1:0-17014 GCA_964358565.1 uncultured Sphingobacterium sp.
CCTCGGATTGAGGGTGAGCGGAAGCGAAAAACCTGAGTGCCCGTTTGAGGTAAGTTATGTGTGCGCAGTCCCACTCCGCCATCATACCGCCAGGTGGCTGTCCAGGACTTCTCTGGTATGGCACCAGTCTTTAAATCGCGGAGAAACACGTATGGATGGAAGTGTTTTGGATCGGTGTCGGATTGCTGTTTGGGTATCTCTTTTCCGCCCCAGTCAGGCACCATCGTCTTGTCAAGAGGGCGGTCCAGTGCAATGCTTGTCTCAAGCGTTCCTTCCTGCTCACACATCCCATGCAGGAACCAGTCATGATCCTGTCCTCCTTCCACATCGAATCGATCGACGACATAATCCCGCCCCGGTCCGGCGTGTACCATCACCAGGCGCCGGCGGTAAGTTTTGGCCACCGCATAGGCAGGGGAGGCATCCAGATCAATTGCCTTGACATGGCTGTCCTTATCATCATAGAACTTCAATTGTCCGGTAACTGGTTTCTCAGGCGAACCATGATCCTGTTCCTTTTGGTCAATCACGACAGTATTATGAGATGCGGTAGTTATCGTCCATAAGCGATACTTTCCATGTGTGTACCCAATATCAGAAAGGAGCTCCTGTCCGGCTGCATACAAAAGGATGGAGCCATTATCGTAATGCGAATGGCCATAATTACCGCTCCAGTTGAGGTTCAGCATCATTTGATTGCCTCCTTCTCCCGTACCAGGCGAGGCGTTGCCAATTGATGGCCATAATCGTGAAACCGTAGCGCCGGTTTTCTCATCCCCGCGACTTTGCTCGCGGCCCCATGTGTCATTAAGGGGGATTGCCCGTCCGTTAGGCAAGAGCGCGTCCTTACTGACATTTAATGCTTTTTGGTAAAGCGGCATGGCTCTGAGATCCAGGTTGTCAAACCGTTCTCCCTTCCACTCAGCCGGATCGGTATATCCGTTTAGTGCATTAGCAACAGCCTCCAAACCACTCATCGTCATGTCATGATAAGAAACCGTTCCTTCCTTCCACCATCCATCGGCAAAAAAGCTCCTTGATAAAAATTCACGAAAGCGGTTCACTGCCTCATGTACCATTGAAGGCTCCTCTAAAACGCGTCCTGCGCGAATCATTTGACTGTACATACCGGGCGACTTATTAGAATACTGTTCGGGATTCGCTGTTGTAAACTCATAGCCTAAACGCAGCAGGTCACGCGCAATCCGCTTTTGAGTTTGCGGGCCTATCGGGTTGTCCATTCGCTTCCAGTCATATCCCGACTTTAAAATGTCGTAAACGGTTGTGAGTTCAGTAGGAATATCATCATATCCCCACCATCTCCACTTTGCTCCACGGTAAGGGGTCAGGCCTTCATATGGCCACTTTTGATTAGCGGGAAAAAACTTCTTAGGTTGATTCGGATAATCATAGCGAACCGCATAATCAGGAAAGACCGTTGCGAAGCGTCCTGCTATTGCCGCAGCCCGGTCACCATAAGCATTGTCCTTTGTGGCAAACCATACCCTGGCAAGTTGTGACGCCATGGAATTGATCCAGATCCAACGTTCATACCAGGCATGTGGCTCAAAATAATATTGACGTCCATCAGCATTCTCGTAATAGCGGTAAACCTGCCGCGCCCCGCTTGGCGCAATGATAACTTTCTCTTTATTGTTGGGAAATTTTTCATTGGGAAACACCATCTGGCAGAAGTTGCATTGAACCTTATCGCCCATTCCAGGGGTCCACCAAAGTACACCATTCTCCTGGGCTCCACCATTACAGTTTGGGCATCCAACAAAATTAATCCCAGTTGCTGAGGGTACCTGGGCGATAACTTCTTCAATCGACATTTTCATCAGCGGCTCAACCGATTGTTTTAATTTGTCGATGCCGGAAACATTTGGCGGGTAAACGGGAGGCCTGTTTTGAGAAATGGCAATACCGGCAAATGCAAGTACAAGAATGATTTGGAGCAAGGCTGCTTTTATAAGCGTTTCAGGTTTCATTTTTCTTTCTTAGATCCGGGGGATTAAATTTGCATAACAATTAAATTAATTCATCTTAAAAATTGATGTCCTATTCTTATTATAGTATCTATCTCGTTTTAGCAGATGGAACTGTTTTGAATTTAGCCCACTCATATATTCTTTCCTGCATTTCATTTGTGAACCTGTTATAATCGTCAGGTGAAGCAATGCTGATGTTATTGGGAGCACCCATTAATTTATAAATTTTGCCTGCCTGACTGACACTGGATCTGACATCTTCAAGGGTGGCGGTCTTATCCAATGCAGGCGCAATAACCAGTAAAGGCCTTGGAGCGATACAAGCTAATATTTCATGAAAATCGTAAGGAATACGATCTTCATTTCCAGCGAAGAAACCTAAACGAGGTATCAGGCCATGCAAATGTGAAAAAGCTTTAATTCCTTCCGTGCCTTTATCCGGTGTATCTGAACGCATCGGTGTAAAACCACTAACTGAAACCACTCCGGCGATTCTTTCGTCCAGTGCGGCAGCATAAAGACTGACTGTCGCACCCAGGGAATAACCTGCTACAAATATTTTTGTGCTATCAACGAAATTAAGATAGGTTAATGCATCTACTGCACCCTTTAAATCAGCCACCATCTTTCCCATTTTTGACCAGTGCGGATATCGCTCATAGAAACGGGTCCCTTCATCTATCCGATTTCCAAAACCCATCATATCATATGCAAAGACAGCATATCCAAGGTCAGCCATACCCTCAAAAAAAGACTGGACATTATGGTACGAAGAAAAACCTTTGGAGTAATCGTATTCATGCTGATATATAAGGACGGGCAACTTGCCCTTTTTCATATTTCCTGCCGCATCCTTTGGGTAGTACAAATAACCATACAGATAATCGCCAAATTCTTTATATGGTGTGATGGCCATCCTTCCCATACGGGAGGTTACATTAGGCCGTTTAAGAACAGTACCAAAGTAATCTTCTCCTGCTCCGCCATTCTCAAAACGCTCAGGACCGCGGTTGGTTACACCGGGAGGTTCATCTCCCAAAACCCATCGTAATTGCGTTTGGATAGCCGCTTTTTTGTTATTCCAGCTTTGTGCCGACATGGCTTTACCACTGGCATCTGTTTCCATATCCTGAACACCTTTAGACGGATAACTTAGTGGATCTATCTTCTCTTTACTTTGATCCCGCCAGCTGTCAAACGTATACTTATAAAGCAATCTGTTTTCCGGCTTTTGATCAGTCCGTTTAAAAACATAATCAAAGAAATCAATATAATCTTCGATGTCCCGTGCGCTGGTACCATGTTCTCCGTTCCGGAACCGGATCGCCAGATTATCCTGAGCATTAAGAAACTTATAAACCTTTTGAGCAGAACCATATGCCTGCTCAATACCCCATGGATTGCCCGCTCCTTCAGTGATTGCCGTACTCAGCATTAAACCCCGTGGCGCTACCAGTGCCATAAAAAGATTTTGGTCCACCGGTAGTTTCTGTTCCCGTCCTATAAAAAATCTTAACCGGGGATGCAGCCAGGATGGCTGGGCTGCAGATAATAAAGCAATATCTTCCACGTCGTATTGCTGTCCATTATATCGCCATGGAACTTCGGCACCTGAACCCCCGCTACTCGGGATAACAGCTTTAATGCGTTCATCAAATGCGGCAGCCATTAAGGCTAATTTACCATTCCTGGAGTGGCCTGTTAAGCCAATTTTATCTTTGTCGATAAACGAAAGGGTGTACAGATAATCAACAGCCCTGAAAGTACCGAACGCTCTTCTCATCAGGCGGGTGAAATCATAGTCAGGTGACCAGATCTCCGAGTACTTTTCAGTATCGTCCTGTGCATCAGATGCAGCATAAACACAAGCTACATATCCCCGTCTTACAGCAATTTGAGCCCAGCCGCGATGGTTCCATTGCGTTAAAAACACAGGAAAAACACCCTTGCCCGGCGGAATCATTAACTCAATTGTCAGTTTAGCTTTTCTTTCCGGACCGAATGTTAATTCAACCATGCGTAAGATGATCTGTCCATCTTTTTTTTCACTAAGGATCTTTGCTTGTAAATTCCCTATCTGGGATGGGTATGTACCGGTAATATAATATTCTAATTGCTTCTTCATCCAAAGACGTTTATCTTTCCACTGAGCCATTGAAGTGATAGGTATGTTTTTTCCTCCTTCGTCCTGAACGAGAGGATCCGGCAAAAACGGGATAGATGGCATCTTATCAAAATCCGGCGGCAGTTCGCCTGTCCGCTTAACCCAATCTTTAAATGTCTCATCCAGAAATGAAACACGACCATTATTAGTCTGATCAGGTGGTAATAGATTTAATATTTTCGTAAGGTTTGCTTTTCGTTTAACCGTGTCAGATAAAATGAGTGAATCGACGGCGACTAACAGACCTGATCTTACTGAAGGAGTTTTCCTGTGCTCAGCAGCTAATGTTTTAGTTGCTGTTAAAACAAACAGGTAAATTATTGTAATAAAACAGCATTTTAAAAATTTATATAACTGACTTTTCATTTTTATATAATTTGTTTTTTAAAGTCCCGCATGTGCGGGATTGCATGAGCTTATATTTTTCACTTTCCTCTAATGCTTATTTATCTTCAAACGATTAATTAATAGGATTCGTAATTCTGTTTACATCCCATTATCAATGTGTTGTGAACATTTCAGACTGCAAATGCATTGTTGATATTTCATTCTTTTTGGATCAACAATAGGATTATCGGATTCTAAAATGCCGGCCATCAGCTCCAATTGTAAATCCCGGATCATCTATGAATTCCAGCCATTTTCCATCAACTGCTGCAACCGGATAATAGCGAGTTTCGCCATCAGCCAGGTCGAGGCGGACAAAGTTCACTTACCGGAAAGAGAAATAAAAAAAAATAATTGGAGCAGCATTACTTTCAGAAGCCGGAATAAATAGCCCAATTGAATTTTTGCCATTTTTTAATTTTTACTTAATAAGCCGATACGCTAAAATTTTGTTCAAATTAATGTTGACTAAACCTTTTTGATTTTATCAGCATTCTTCTGAATCCGCTCAATGGCATTGTAAATATCATTCATGTCGGATTTATTCCCCAGAAGCATATTTTGGCTGAACCACACAGCTTCTTCATTACATAAACGGTCATTTTCCGGACATTGATTCTGCCCGATGTACCGGTCCATATTCAGCATCTTCTTCGGGTACATCTTTTGATAATTTTTAGTTTCAAAGGTATTACCTAAGTTCAGGGCAGTGTTCAGTGGTTTATAGCCAGATGAACAAGGAATGCCCTCTGCTTTCATTGCCTGCAGAAATTCTGTTCTCGTTAAACCCTTAAATTCCTCTTTCTTATATCGGAAAGGGAAAAGGTGTAATGCAATCCGGGTTACGTTATCATAAAGTTTATAAGGAATAATCCCGGGGATATTTTTGATTTGCGACTTCAAATATTCTGCATTTCCGATCCGTGTATTGGTTTGACTTTCCAGGCGGTCCAACTGAGCAAGGCCGATCGCAGCCTGATATTCTGTCATCCGAAGCTTGTTCCCGGGCCGTGCGCTTGCTGTTCCAAATGCAAGACCATAATTATGGAAAGAATAGCATCTATCCATAAATTCGTCATCATTACTCACAATTGCACCGCCTTCGCCAATTGGCAAATTCTTCGAATTCTGAAAACTAAAACAGCCGGCATTACCGAAAGTACCTACTTTTTGATGATTTATTTCGGCTAACCATGCCTGACAAGCATCCTCTACCACGACCAAATTATGTTTTTTTGCAATCTGCATGATCTGTATCATATCTGCAGGCAGCCCGCAAATATGTACCGGCAATATTGCACGTGTACGTGAGCTGATTTTTTCTTCAATCTTTTTAGGATCGATTTGAAATGTCTCCGGATCAATATCAGCAAAAATGGGTATTGCACCTGTGGCCAGCACCGCAGTAAGAGTGGCTATAAAAGTATAAGCAGGGATAATCACTTCATCACCACCACCTATATTCAACTGTGTAAGAGAAGCAATCATAGCAGACGTCCCATTTACCGTTGCTAAGGCTCGTTTGGTACCTATTACAGCTGCCCATTTCTTTTCGAATTCAGTTACCGTAGCTGCACGTGACCATTTCCCGCTTCTGAGGACTTCGAGTACCAGCTTTTCGTCTGTTTCCGGATTCCACACAGGCCATTTGGGCCATGCCCTGGTTCTTACAGGTGAACCTCCTAATATAGCTGGCGTGTCGATGCTTGAAAGACCGCCTGCAAACAGGGAAGGCATACCCACTCCCAGGGCAGCACCCAGACCAATGATTGAATTCTGTTTTATAAATGATCGTCTTGAATTTTCCTTTTTTGACATAATAATAATAGACTGAATACAGGTTTATGCAATTTCTGATTTTTTACAAAATTTTTAATTTTCTGTATATCCCTTAAATATAAAAAAAACATGGGATAAGTTTTTCAGTATACCTGATAAAAAATCTGTTAACGATCCTAAATCAGCACTTTACGGGTTATCTGCTATGTGGATCAAGATTAGCGAAGCAATTGCGGACTGTTGTTACTGAAAGTTTCAATAAGCTAAACAAATGCAGAACATCCGTAAATTTCAGCATCTGGCCGGAAGCAGCAAAACTGTGATTTTATAGTTTAAAGCATTACCGATAAACTACAATAGAATTATATTGTTCAACATGTATAACCATATCCTGAAAAAAATGTCTTTACTCCCAGCGGCTTCGCTTATATCAATTCTTGATAATGACTTCTATAAGTTTACCATGCAGCAGGGCGCAATTCGTTTATTTCCAGCCGCAAAAGCACGTTATAAGTTTATAAACAGGGGAAAACATTCCTTTCCTGAAGGATTTTCAAAAGCTCTTCGTGAAGCTGTTGATAAAATGGCCCTGTTACAGCTCAGCCATGAAGAAAAAAAATTCCTGCGTATCAGCTGTCCTTATCTTGATCCCGTATACCTTGATTTTCTTGAAGGATACCGCTATAATCCGGAAGAAGTACATATTGAACAGCATAATGATCAGCTGGATATACATATTGAAGGATACTGGTACCGGGCTATACTTTGGGAGGTGCCGCTCATGTCAATTATCTGTGAATTATATTATGAGCTTAGTCAGTCGGATAGGATAAGTAATGAGGAGGTGATCAGCCGAAAGCCAATCGGCACTCATGCTCACGAATGGTTTATGTTCCATGCTGCCCGCTATGGTTTTGAAATGGCTAATGTATTGGGTCTGGAGCATTGGGTGCAGGTTTACAGGGGTGATCTGGGCATCGCATTAACAGATACCTATACCACATCTGTATTTTTTAAACAGTTTGATAAAATTGAATAATACATATTATGAGAATGGTTGAACTGAATACTATAGAAGAGTATCTCAAATTGATTAAGCAAAATAAAGAAGAGAATATCAGGGAGGGGAACTTTAAGGATTTTCTTTTCAGGGGACAAACTGTAGATTCTCCGCTGATCCCAAAGATTTGCCGTATGAAGGCCAGGGGAGAACTTTTAAAGGTGGAAGCACTGATTTTGCACGAATTTAAGCGTTCTAATCCCTTGTTAATTGAAATGTCCCGATCGATGGATGATTGGGATTACCTAACGCTTGGACAGAATTACGGTCTGCCAACCAGGCTACTCGACTGGTCTGTTAATGCACTAACTGCCCTATGGTTTGCTACCGAAAGAATGCCCGATAATGGCCATATGAATCTCTACTCCGTTGTGTGGATCTTAATGGCAAGGCCGGAGGATTTTGATCTGAACATGGAAACCCTCCATCCCTTTGACGTACCGGAAACTAAAATTGTACAGCCACGTATTATAAAACAACGTATAAATAATCAATCAGGTGTTTTCAGTATCCACTCATCTGCAGAGATACTTGAAAAGCGTAATTTGGATGAGGCTGAGACCTATATTGAGAAACTGATTAAAGTCAGGATCCCTGCAGAAAGTTTCAACGACATCCGGACAGATCTGAATACGCTTGGAGTTAATGCTTTTAGTATTTTCCCTGAACTTGAAGGCTTATGTTCATACCTTCAGTGGCGGTATTTTGAATAATTTCAATCTTGCCCTTTCAGGCATAACTGCTATTCCACGTTCCGGGCATAGGCATAGGGAATTTCAACCCGGAAAGCTTAGTTTGATTGATGCCTTTCCTTTGAATGAGGACTTTTAATTTGCTGCCCATCTGTATAAGCAGCTCTTGCATCAGCAAAACTTTTTCCCTTTTATCAGCAATGCTGTTGTTCTTTTCTAACTCCCTTAAATGATCTAAAAATCCAAGTCCGCGCAGGAAAAAACTTTGGCTCGTAAATCCGCAAAAATCCAGTCCGTTTTGATGCCCCCAATGACATAAGGCAGAAAAATTTACATGGCACGTGATATCCTGTTCCCCAATATTGCAATAAGGATCTTCATTTATGCTATGGTTATAATAGCAGATCAGAGTACTGCTGCATCCTCGCCCGGAGTAGAGTTCAGAAGAAGGATGTCCATAGTCGATAGTAAGCACAAATCCTTTGCTTAATGCAGCTGCAACTTCTTTGATCCATTCTATAGCCTGTAAATTGACTTCTGTTCGTGATCCTTTAGTCAGAATTACCTCTTGTTTCTCAAAATAATTCTTTATTTCTTCGGAAGCAGGAAGCGCGATTTCGGTAAATCCATTTTGATAATCTACAAATACCTCCATCAGCTCATCTCCCATAATCACCTGGTGAACCGCAAAATTATCAAGCAGCTCATTAGATAATATGCAGCCTCTGATCTCACCAATTTCCTCAATGGAATTGTACCAGCTTACCTTATCTGAAAGATGCGTTCTTTCCTTTTCACGCATCACGGGACTTTTTTCAATAATACAATACTTTAGCTTATCATATAAAGGCTGATTGTTTTTCAGGTGATCAAGAATATCATGTGAAAGTAAGCCGGTTCCGGCACCGTATTCCACAATTGTAAATTCACCCTTTCCTAAGAGCTCCCACATTTCTTCCAGCTGCCTCGCGACCATAATTCCAAAGGAAGCCGTAAGGTTAGAGCTTGTATAATAATCCCCTTGCATCCCTATCTTAATTCTGTCTGAATTATAATAGCCCAGTTGAGGATAATAAAGGGCCATTTCCATAAAATCGCGGAAGGCGATAGAACCATCTTTTTTTATTTTTTGTATGATAATTTCAGAAAGCTGCATGGTATAATCTTTTATTACCGGTGTGCGGCACCGGATTTCATCAGATCTGAGTTATGAAGAATGACGAAAAATACTGTCATTGCTTAATACAATTTCAAAAATGAAAAGTTTTTGGTTTGTATTTGAAATACTCATCCGATGAATCTTTCATCTCTTTCACCTGTAAGTCAGCTCAAAATTTTTAGTGATCAAAATCATTTAGAATAGTTCTAAATAACATTTTGAAATCCGATTTCTATTTATACTTTTGCATCAATCTGGAATTAGTCTAAATATAAATAACAATTTATGAAAACTTTACAACACATTTTTTCAACTCTTGTAATTTTTGCCATTTTGTTTTTGGCGAAAATTACCGTGGCGCAGACCTCATCAGCAACAATAAAAGGAGTTATTAAAACTTCCGACGGTGCACTGGCCGCATATGTTAATGTAGGGATTAAGGATCTCAATAAAAGTACCACTTCAGCAGAGGACGGGTCTTACATATTAAAGGATATGGCACCTGGAACTTATACGATCAAGGTTACTTATGTAGGTTTGCGTGCCCAGGAAAAACCGGTCGTTCTTGTTGAAGGACAGAATGCTGAAGTAGACTTTATTTTATATGAAAACTCGCAGCGCTTATCTGAAGTCATTGTGACTGCAGGAAGAAGCAATCAACAGGCATTAAGTATTGGCAAATCAGGAATCAATCCAATGGATCTTCCTCAAAGTACCAGCTTGATCAGCAGCCAGGTCATTACTGACCAACAAGCATCGAAGTTAAGTGATGTAATGAAAAATGTGAACGGTGTGGCTTTAGGTACCAGCAGGGGAAGTACATCAGAGAATTTCTATGCACGCGGCTATAGCCTTGGCAGTAATAATTATTTTAAAAATGGCTCGAGGTATAATTCCGGATCATTGCCTGAAGTAAGTACCCTCGAACAGGTAGAAGTATTGAAGGGCAGCGCTGCAATGCTTTATGGAAATGTCAGTGGAGGCGCTGTTGTAAACCTGGTAACCAAGCGCCCTAAGTTCGAAAATGGGGGAGAAATTTCATTGCGTGGAGGAAGTTATAACTCATATAAGCCTATAGGAGATATATATGGACCTATAACAAAAGATCTGGCATTCAGACTTATAGGTACATTTGAAAACAATGGAAGCTACAGACATAATGTTAAGTCGGATAAATATTATATCAATCCCTCTCTACTGTATAAACTTGGTGAAAAGACAGATATATTACTCCAGGGAGATTACCTGAACTATAATCTAACCCCTGATTTCGGGATTGGTTCCCTGGATGGAAAGATCCCTTCAAATATTTCCAGATCCAGCTTTTTTAATACTCCATGGGCTTTTAATAAGGCCAGCCAGACTACTGTTTCGGCAACTGTGGATCATCAGATCAACAAATCATGGAAGTTGAATGTTATTGGTTCTTACCAGGTATTTAACAGGAATTATTATTCGACTGAACGGATTCAGGCGGATGCGGTGGGAGACTGGAGCCGCATGTTGACAAGATCAAAAACTGCTGAAGATTCTTATAGCGCTCAGGCAAATCTGTCAGGAAAATTCATTACAGGTAAGATCAAGCATGCAATTCTTATCGGAACTGATGCAGATAGCTATTTAAATACAAGTCATCAGTTTAATTTTAAAAATTCTTACGATAAAATTAATCTTCTGGATCCTGCTAAATATAGTGCAAGAGTTGATATACCTTTGGCAAAAGATTCACTTATTACAGAAGCCCCAACCTATCGTCTTGGTTATTATGCACAGGATCTGTTAAGCCTTTCGGAAAAGGTTAAAGTGATGGCGGGCCTCCGCTGGTCATACCAGAAGGCATTAGTTTCCGATGTCTATAATGTGATTACAGGAACACAGACAAAAAGTACCACAGTTGCAAAAGCTGATCAGGCATTCTCTCCTAAGCTGGGGCTTGTTTACCAGCCGTTTAAAGCTACGGCAGTATTTGCGGGTTATTCAAACAACTTTACGATGAACTCGGGGATTGATATTTTTGATCAGGTTCTTAGTCCCTCTATTGTTGATCAGTTTGAAATGGGTGTCAAAAATGATCTGTTAGATGGGAAATTATCAGCAAACTTTACAGTCTATAAGATCATCAATAATAATCTTGCTCAGCAGGCACAGTTCCTGAAAGATGGTGTAACTGTTAATATGAATACGAATATTAAAGAACTTACCGGACAGACAACAAGTGAAGGAGCGGAGATTGATTTTGCCGGAAATATATTGCCCGGATTAAATTTCTTAGGCGGATACAGCTATAATTTCATGCGATATACCAAAACCTCTGGTTTGAAAGGAAGTTATATCGAGGGTGAGCGACTGGTAAACAACCCGGCTCAAACCGCTAATGCAAGTATGTTCTATACATTTGCCTCAAACAGGCTTAATGGGCTTAAACTTGGTGCATCGGCTTATTATATAGGAAAACGTAATGCCGGATGGAACAATACCGTTGGACAAACTCAAAAGGTATCACGTCTGATCCCGATGGGTGGTTTTACTACCTATGATCTGTCACTTGGATACTCATTGAATAAGCTTTCGGTCTTAGCCAAGCTATCCAATATTACCAATGAGCTAAATTATTATGTGCATGAGAATTATAGCGTGAATCCAATTGCACCCCGCCAGTTTTTAACAACAATTTCTTATAAATTCTAAAAGATCCAAGCTGTTAAAAATCAATATGGAAAATCAGTGTATAATTTATGATAATTTAAGCATGTTTAAAGATTTATGATTCGTAAATTATTGAACGACATGCACTTATGGGTAGGCTTGTTAAGTGGGATATTTGTATTTCTGATTTGCTTAAGTGGAAGTATTTATGTCTTTGATACCGAAATAAGGGAATTAACGCAGCCGGAATTATATCGTGTTAACAGCATCAGGGCTTCTAAAAAGCTCCCGGCTGAAACTTTGATTGCAAGTACAATCAAGCAAGCCGGAGGTAAAGTGATCAGTATAAAAATACCCTCTGATCCAAACAAAAATTACATTCTCATCATGCGATTGGATGAGGAAAGTAAACCCGGACAACTTTCAGCCGCCGGATCAACAAGTAAAGATCAGCATTTCCCAAAGAATGCCGCTAATAAACTCCATGGAAAAACAGGCGGCCGTGAAAGGGCCAAAGGTACTTCAAATGAAAGCCAGGCTGCCGTATTGAGTCAGGGTCGGGTGGAGTATATGGTTAATCCCTATACAGGTAAAATAGCAGGGAACAACAAAGAGAAAACACCCATTGCAGTATTTATGTCTTATATGTTCAGCCTGCATCGATGGCTCCTGCTTGACAGAATTGAAGAGCCGATTATCGGAGAACTGCCTAACCGCAAATTAGGCAGTTATATTAGCGGAACAGCCACCATCTTGTTTACCTTAGGAGTAATCACGGGTATTATTATATGGTTTCCACGGAAAATCAGAAACTGGAGGCAAGGCCTTACAATAAAATGGGATTCTAACTGGAAGAGAGTTAATCATGACCTGCATAATAGCTTCGGTTTTTACAGCTGTATCTTTTTATTTATGATGGGGATCACCGGTCCGCAATGGTCTTTTCCCTGGTATAAAGATGGATTGAGAAAGTCGCTTGGTACCTATCAGCCGGAAGGCGACAAAAAACAAACGCCCAAATCTAATGTATCATCTGTTGCCGGCTATAAGAAATTATACCTGGAAGACTACATAAAAGCAGCAGAAAAGGAGCTTGATTATGCCGGGGATTATACTATAACACTTCCCGCAGATTCTTCTGATGCAATATCTGTAAGTAAAAAACATGCAGGCTTTTTTGCACCGGCTGCACCGGATAAACTGCTATTAGATCAGTATTCAGCTTCGGTATTGCAACGTGACATTTTCAGGGATAAGCCTCTCAATGAACGGATATCGGCGTCTATAAAGGCGATACATGTTGGAGAAGTTTACGGAGGTTTTACGAAGATCCTGTACTTTCTTGCCAGTCTTGTAGCTACAACCCTGCCAATTACCGGCACTCTTATCTGGATTAATAAGCTGAAGAAGGGTAATTGACAGTTGACCGTTTCGTGTCAACGGTCAATACTATTCAGGCATTGGCATATTTGACTATAAATTCCCGGATTACTACAAATTATCTAACAACTAACAACCAATCAGCCAGCTTTGTAGTTTAAACTGAAAACAATAGTTTTGGTAAAAACACTGTTTAGATTTTTTTTTTGTGAGTGACCTGATTTTTTCCTTCCGGGATATTAGTATCCGGAATTTTAGCAGCATTGTATTTGAGGGACTGGATTTTAGTCTGGAAAAGGGTCAGCACTGGGCATTAACCGGAAAGAGTGGCTCCGGAAAAAGTACCTTATTAGATTTTATTGCTGGTAATGCTTCACTTGCAAAGGGTGAAGCGAGCTTTCCTTTTTTTGATCAGTTTATCCGGGAGCATCATCATAATGATCCCTTGTTTAGCCGGCTTAGGCTGATAGCACTGGTGTCTTCCAGGCATCAATTCCGCAATCTTTCTAATACCAATGATTTCTATTATCAGCAGCGTTTTAACTCCTGCGACTCTGAGGATGCGGATACAGTAAGCAGATATCTTTCAACAATAAAAGTATATCATACTACCGGAGTATGGTCTTTCAAGAGAGTGACAGAAAGATTAAAACTGATTCCATTGCTTGATAAGCAGCTTATTAAATTATCGAACGGTGAAACCAAAAGATTGCTGATCGCTGCGGCACTGATCAAAAATCCTTTGCTGCTTTTGCTTGATAATCCGCTTAATGGCCTGGATGTGGATAGCCGTCAGGATTTTAATGATCTTATCCATGAGATCTCGGGATCCGGCATTAGTATCATTATGGCTACTCCGCCCACTGAAATACCAGATGCCATTACACATGTGGCAGTACTTGAGAACGGGAAATTGACCAGTAAAACGCCCGCCGGGCAGTTTAAGCCGGATCAGTTTAATATGACTGAACTGAAGGAAACCGACGGGAAGGAACTGCGGCAACTCCTTTCAATTCATGCTCAGCCTGAATATGAAACGATCATTGGAATGGAGTATGTCAGCATAAAATATGGCAATAAACTGATCCTTGATCAGGTAAACTGGCATATGAAGCAGGGAGAGCGCTGGATGCTGACAGGCCATAATGGTGCAGGAAAATCAACTCTGCTGAGCCTGATCAATGGCGACAATCCGCAGGCTTATGCCAATAAGATCATTCTGTTTGACCAACGGAAGGGTGGAGGTGAAAGCATCTGGGAGATAAAAAAGAAGATCGGATATGTATCCCCGGAGTTTTTTCAATATTTTCCGTTAGAGAGCAGCTGCCTTCAGGTCATAGAATCCGGTTTCTATGATACGCTGGGTTTGTTTCGTCTTTCAGTTGCTTCAAAGGCGGAAATTTCCATGCAATGGATGCATGTGCTGGAGATCGGGGAATATGCCGGAGCCTTGATCAAGAAGGTCCCTGTAAGTATTCAGCGGATCTGCCTGCTGGCAAGGGCAATGGTAAAGAATCCTGCACTTTTAATTCTGGATGAACCTTGTTTGGGGCTTGATCATTCACAACAAGAACATTTCAGATACCTGATCGATGAGATCTGCACGATCAGTAATTTAAGCCTGATCTACGTGAGTCATTATCAGCATGAGATGCCCCGGAGCATAACTCATACCTTAAGACTGGAACAGGGCAGGGTATTGAAAAATTCAAAATTGTAATATCTTATTGAATTGCAATTACCTGCATAGACAATGCAAGGCGTATCTGATGATGCGCTGAGGCCTTTCGCTCAGATGGTATAATATTCACCTGCTACAATTCTTAAATTTTGCTGTGACAGTGTTATCAGTAGAGAAATATTTATAGGATAAACTGATCGGAATTTCTGTCAGCCTGAATCAACGAGTAAATCTCTGATGTTTAGCTATTGTTTAGAAAAATTTATATTTTGAATGCGAATTCATACAGACATACTAAACATCATTAATGAACCAGGCTACTCCCATACAAGAATTAACTGCTGAAGCTTACTTAGCTCCCGAAAAAAAGAATAACCTGAGATTGGTTATAGTAGCTTCATCAGTTGGAACATTGATCGAGTGGTATGATCTGCTTTTAGCTGTTATACTGGCCAATGTCTTATCTATACAGTTATTTCCTGCCGGTGAGAATAAATTTATTGAAACTCTGGCCATTGTTGCTACCACCTATCTGATCAGACCTTTTGGATCCTTATTATTTGGAAATATCGGCGATAAGATCGGGCGCAAATACACGTTTTTAGTTTCCCTGCTCTTAATGGGCGGAGCCACCTTTCTTATAGGCTGTATCCCAACTTTTGAACAGGCTGGCTGGGTAGCACCTATTCTTTTTTTGATGCTCCGGCTTTTACAGGGATTAGCAATTAGCGGAGAATATTCCGGAGCTGTAATTTATGTCGCTGAGCATGCCCCGGACAATAAGAGAGGATTTTATACCGGCTTTATTCAGACCACTTCGTCAATTGCATTGATACTTTGCCTTGTGATAGTATTTGCCACTAAAAGCTTTATGAGCGAGGAAAGTTTCAACTCTTTCGGCTGGCGTATTCCTTTTCTGTTCAGTGGTGTTTTAGTTGTGATCAGTTATTATATCCGGCGGAAACTTCATGAAAGCCCGGTATTTGCCCAGCTTAAGAGTGAAGGTAAAACCAGTAAATCTCCTGTAAAGGAAACCTTTAAAACTAAGAAGAACATCGGCCTGATTATGGCTGCGATCTTTGGCGGGAATGCTGCCCAAAGCGCGATCATGCAGACCAATCAGTTTATTACCTTGTTTTTTCTGCAAAGAACAGTAAAATTGCCTGATACCACCTCACTGTTTATTCTCGCTGTTGGAATTGTGCTTGCCGGGCCGTTTTTCCAAATTTTTGGTGCTTTGAGTGATCGGATTGGCCGGAAAAAAGTAATACTTCCCGGAATGGTTTTGGGCCTGATAGCCATCCCGCTCATGTTTTACTTATTTCTGGAGCTTGGCAATCCTCAGCGACTTGACACCATCCAGCATATCGATACACCAACTACAATTATTTTCATCGGTTTGGTCTTTTTGCTGACACTTTCGGGTACAATGGTCTACGGACCAATGGGGGCTTTCCTGATGGAGCTGTTTCCCACTCAGATCCGTTACACGAGCATGGGTTTTACCTATAATGTTGGGAATGGGGCTATCGGGGGATCAACACCGGTTATTACAGAGCTGATCAAATCATCGGTGGTGATTGGTTTTGCTTTGTCACCTTATATTGGCCTTGTCTATCCGCTGGCTTTAATTTTCATCGGGATCATCGTGAATATCTTCTTTGTTCCCGAGACATATAAAAATAGTCTGTCTGATTAAATAATTGATACAGGTATGGCCTCCAGGAGGGTTATCCACCTCTCTTTACCGGCATTCATAGCTTCTATTATTTTGGCGTCTGACCATTCTGATTGGTCTTTCAGAAGATATCTGGCAAGTTCATACGGTTGGCTAAGCCGGATACAACCATGGCTAAAGGCTCGGTTTTTGTGTTCGAACAGGCTTTTTGCTTGAGTATCGTGGAAATAAATATCATACTGGTTTGGAAAAAGGAACTTGACAGTCCCTAAAGAATTTTCCGCCCCGGGCCTTTGGCGGATAACGGGCAGGCCATTCAAATTGCTGGTAATTTCCATATTGTTCTTTTGCAACAATCCTTTTGCCTGATTTGTCAATGCTTTCCTCCATGATCCTT
>CAYHRC010000018.1:0-16601 GCA_964358565.1 uncultured Sphingobacterium sp.
CTCAGAACACATACTTGCGGAGAACTAACCATTGCTGATTTAAATAAGGAGGTAATGCTTACCGGATGGGTACAAAAATCGCGCGACCTGGGCGGGATGACATTTGTTGATATGCGCGACCGCTACGGCATTACCCAATTAACCTTTAATTCAGATGATAATCAGGAATTAAGGGCACAGGCGCGTGAACTGGGAAGGGAGTTTGTAATTAAAGTAAGCGGTAAAGTAATTGAGCGTTCAAATAAGAATCTAAAAATAAGTACGGGAGAGATCGAGATAAAAGTATCAAAACTCGAGTTATTAAATAAGTCCAAATTGCCGCCTTTTCTGATTGAAGATGAAACTGACGGGGGTGAAGACCTGCGTATGAAATACCGTTATCTGGACCTGCGCCGTAATCCGGTGCGCAATAACCTGGTATTACGACATAAAATGGCTCAGGAAGTAAGACGTTACCTCGATGGGCTGGACTTCATAGAGGTAGAAACTCCTGTGCTGATCAAATCTACTCCTGAAGGTGCACGTGATTTTGTTGTGCCAAGCCGCATGAATCCTGGTGAATTTTATGCACTGCCTCAATCCCCTCAAACCTTTAAGCAATTGTTAATGGTTTCGGGTTTCGACCGCTATTTTCAGATCGTTAAATGCTTTCGGGATGAGGATCTGCGTGCAGACAGGCAACCAGAGTTTACACAGATAGACTGTGAAATGGCTTTTATTGAGCAGGAGGATATTCTTAATGTTTTTGAAGGACTGATCAGGCAATTATTCAAGAATGTAAAAGGGGTCGACCTCGTAGATGTTCCGAGAATGACCTATTCAGAAGCTATGCGCCTGTACGGATCTGATAAACCGGATACAAGATTTGGGATGCAGTTTGTGGAACTGAAGAATTCGAAATTGCCAGAAGCCGAAGCTTCTCTCCTCCGGAGAGGTGATGGTGAGGCTGGCTTTCCTGTATTCGACAGTGCAGAACTTGTGATCGGCATCAATGCCGCCAATTGTGCAGAATATACCAGGAAGCAGCTTGATGAGCTGACTGATTTTATTAAGCGTCCGCAAATCGGCGCCACCGGCCTGATCTATCTGCGTCATAACAGCGACGGCAGTTTGAAATCTTCGGTAGATAAATTCTACAATGAAGAACAGCTGAAAAAGTGGTCGGAAGCATTTAAATCGAAGCCCGGCGACCTTATACTAATCATGGCGGGCCAGACCGATAAGGTTCGAAAACAATTATGTGAACTTCGCCTCGAGATGGGTAACCGGCTTGGATTACGTGATAAGAACATTTTTTCGCCGCTTTGGGTTCTTGATTTTCCATTACTCGAGTGGGATGAAGAAAGCCAGCGTTATCATGCCATGCACCATCCTTTTACCTCTCCTAAACCCGAAGATATTTCTATGCTGGATACCAACCCGGGAGAAGTTCGTGCAAATGCCTATGACATGGTAATTAATGGTACCGAGATAGGCGGCGGTTCGATTCGTATCCACGATAGGACACTTCAATCTTTAATGTTTAAACACCTGGGCTTTAGTGTTGACGAAGCCCAAAAACAATTCGGATTTTTACTTGATGCCTTTGAATATGGCGCACCTCCGCATGGTGGTATAGCTTTTGGTTTCGATCGTCTGGTTTCTATCTTCGCCGGACTTGATTCAATACGTGATGTAATTGCCTTCCCGAAAAATAACTCAGGCAGAGATGTTATGATAGATTCACCGTCTACTATTGCAGATGAACAGCTCAAAGAACTGAGAATAAGTACAACTATATAAATTATTTCTCCTTTTTTACATGGAAATAAGCCTTGAAATTTCAGGGCTCAGCGAAATCTTTGTTCGTAATTTCTGCCTCTTATTTCGCACTGCAGGGCTATTTCTGAATTTTATTGAACCAAGGACTGCTTTAAGGCAGAGCTTTTCATACATTATTGATTAATTTGTGTTTGCATAATCATTAATCATGTTCAATCGTCGTAAATTTTTGGCTGCAAGTACTTTGGCAGGAGCTTCAGTATTGGCAGGAAAGGGCTCTTTCGCAGAGATCATTGAAAAGGAGACTTCCAGCCCGGTTTTGGATAGTCCGATAGTGATCTCTACATGGGATTTCGGTATCGCCGCAAATGCTGCTGCCTGGCAGGTTTTAAAGAACAAAGGCCGTGCACTGGATGCGGTTGAACAGGGTGTACATGTCCCGGAAGCTGATCCTCAAAATCAAAGCGTTGGATTGGGCGGATTGCCAGACCGCGATGGAAGGGTAACATTAGATGCCTGCATTATGGATGAATTCGGCAACTGTGGCAGTGTTGCCGCCCTGGAATATATCCTGCATCCAATTTCTGTTGCAAGACGTGTTATGGAGAAAACCCCGCACGTTATGCTGGCAGGTGATGGGGCTCTTCAATTTGCTCTTGAACAGGGTTTCAAAAAGGAAAATCTTTTAACAGCTAAGTCAGAGAAAGCCTGGAAAGAATGGCTTAAAACGGCTAAGTATGAACCGCAGATAAATATTGAAAATAAGTTATTCAGCCCAAACAAGCTGCCAGGTAATCAGTACAACCATGATACCATCGGAATGCTGGCCATGGATGCCGCCGGAAATCTTTCCGGGGCCTGTACGACCAGTGGTATGGCTTACAAATTACATGGCCGGGTTGGCGATTCGCCCATTATTGGCGCAGGTTTATATGTGGATAATGAAGCCGGAGGAGCTGTTTCAACAGGTGTTGGAGAAGAAGTTATCCGGAATGTCGGGAGCTTTTTGGTTGTTGAATTAATGAGACAGGGGTTTCCGCCTGAAGAAGCCTGTAAAGAAGCTGTAATGAGGATCATCAGGAAGAAGCCTCAAACAGCAAAAAGTATACAGGTCGGCTTTTTAGCTATAAATAAAAAAGGAAAATATGGCGCTTATGCCATTCAGAAGGGCTTTAGCTTTGCAGTATGTGATCAGGTGGATCAGGCTATGCTAATCAAATCCTCAAGCTATTATTAAACATGTCCCCTGTCCTTGAAATTTGTGCCGGCTCTATGCAATCAGCTCTTGCTGCACTGGCGGGGGGTGCCGACAGGATCGAACTCTGCGATAACATGGCTGAAGGCGGCACAACTCCTTCTTACGGAATGATATCCACCTGCAAAAAACTATTAAATATTCCGGTTTTTCCTATTATCCGGCCAAGAGGCAGCGATTTCGTTTATTCTGTTGAAGAATTTGAAGTGATGAAGCGGGACGTGATAAATTGTTCTGAATTAGGATGTGAGGGTGTGGTTTTTGGTATACTTCGAAAGGACGGAAGTATTGATATGGAACGCTGTTCAGAACTTATTGCTCTTGCAAAAACAATGCAGGTAACATTCCACCGTGCCTTTGATCAATGCAATGACCTTGAAAAAGGATTGGAGGATCTTATCACTATTGGCTGCGATCGTGTTCTTACATCCGGGGGTAAAATGTATGCGGCAGAAGGGATTATGATCTTGAAGGATCTTGTTGAGCAGGCTGAAAACAGGTTAATTATTATGCCCGGTTCAGGAATAACGCATAAAAATATATCAAAGCTGATCAGAGGAACCGGTGCTTTTGAATTTCACAGTACAGCCAAAAAATTGATCAATGTAAGTTCACATACAGCGGGCCTTCCAACTTATTTATATGAAACGGATACTGCTGAAGTTGCTAAAATGAAGCAGATTATCATTACTTTTAAATTTCATAAATACCTGCCATGAATAAATTGTACTTATCAGCATTACTCCTGTTGTCACTGCCTGCATTCTCACAAACTAATGCGTTAAGAGGCAAATTAAACAAGGCTGCGGATAACATTGAATCAAAAGTTATAGCATGGCGTCGTGATTTCCATGAACATCCTGAATTAGGAAATAATGAAGTTAGAACAGCAGCCATTGTTGCCAAACATCTTCAAAGCCTTGGTATTGAGGTGAAAACAGGTGTGGCAAAAACCGGTGTGGTCGGAATTCTTAAAGGCGGAAAACCCGGACCAGTGGTAGCTTTAAGAGCCGACATGGATGCCTTACCTGTTACAGAGCGCGGATCTTTGCCTTTTGCCTCGAAAGTGAAGGCGCAATATAACGGGCAGGAAGTGGGTGTAATGCATGCCTGCGGACATGATTCTCATACAGCCATGCTTATGGGAGTAGCTGAGATACTTGCAGGAATGAAAGCTGACCTGAAAGGTACAGTAAAGTTTATTTTTCAGCCTGCTGAGGAGGGGCCGCCTGCAGGGGAAGAAGGAGGAGCAAGATTGATGGTCGAGGAGGGTGTTATGGAAAACCCTCATGTTGATGCTGTTTTTGGCTTGCATATCTGGGCGCAGACAGAGGTAGGACAACTAACTTACAGGCCCGGCGGTATGATGGCCGGGGCGAATGACATGAAGATCATCGTCAAAGGGCGGCAGGCTCATGGAGCAGCTCCCTGGGCATCTATTGACCCTATTGTAGTTTCAGCACAGATTATAAATAGCCTGCAAACTATCGTAAGCCGGAATCTCAATATCACCGAAAATGCCGGGGTTGTTACCATTGGATCTATTCATGCTGGTGTAAGATCGAATATTATACCCGAACAGGCAGAAATGCTTGGTACGATCAGA
Organism: uncultured Sphingobacterium sp.; assembly: GCA_964358565.1. Taxonomy (GTDB): domain Bacteria; phylum Bacteroidota; class Bacteroidia; order Sphingobacteriales; family Sphingobacteriaceae; genus Daejeonella. The sequence continues at coordinate 4,623 of CAYHRC010000018.1, forward strand.
TCTCTGAGTAAGGCTGATGAAAAGTTGCTGGAGGACAGGATCAGACTAATTGCAACCAAAACTGCTGAAGCAGCTGGTGCCACTGTGGAAATAAAGATCCCCTATAGCTCGCATTACCCGATAACTTATAATGACCCTGCTTTAACTGAGAAAATGGTTCCTTCGCTAATGAGAACAGCAGGGGCCGCAAACGTAAAGGTCATTCCTCCTATTACAGGAGCTGAAGATTTTTCTTTTTACCAGGAGAAGGCTCCGGGCTTGTTTTTCTTTCTTGGAGGAATGCCAAAGGGATCAGATCCTAAAACCGCTCCATCACATCATACTCCCGACTTTTTTATTGATGAGAGCGCCTTTAAACTTGGTGTAAAAGCATTGGCAGGGCTGACACTGGATTACATGGAAACCGGAGGAAAATAAGATGAAATTAATAGAAATACCGGCCAGGCCGGAATTTTATTTAATTAAAAGGGAAGATCGTCGCTTTCGGCTCCTTTGTCATAATCCATAGGCTGTTCTTCTTCAACTTTGTTAGGTTGATGAATATTATCAGCTTGCCCATTTTCAAAATCACTCTTGCGACCAAGCATGGTAAAATTTTCAGCAACGATCTCTGTAGTATATTTCTTATGCCCTTCTTTGTCTTCAAAAGAACGGGTCCTTAACTTTCCTTCAATATAAACCAGCTTCCCTTTCTGAAGATATTTGGAAGCAATATCGGCTAAGCCTCTCCACATAACAATGTTATGCCATTCGGTCTGTTCTATCTTGCGTCCGTCTTTGTTATATGTTTCTGAAGTTGCTAAGGGGAAACTCGTTACTGTTACGCCTCCTTCTAAGTGGCGGACTTCCGGATCTTTGCCTAAATGTCCAACCAGGATGACTTTATTTATACCAGACATGTTTTTCTAAAGATTAGATCCATTAGTCAATTTAAAGAAAGTTTTAATGAATTGGAAAATTAGTTTTGGTTGAGCTAAACTTTCAAGTTCTTCTAAACTCACATACAACCAACCATTTTCTTCAATGAATTGTTCTGAATAATTTTCAATTTCAATGAAAGTGGCATGGAGTTTTTGATGACTTAGAATGTGTTTGATTGGTTTTGATACAGATCTGATCTTTGCGTGCTTCCCAAAAGCATTTGTAAAGTCTGCAGAACGGATTAAATTTTCAGCTACGACAGGCGTATTTGTTTCAATCAGAGGAAGTTGATAGAGGTTCTGCCAGATATCGTTTGCCCCCCTTTTGTGAATAAGTAGCTGATTGTTCTTAGTGGCAATAATGTAACTAAAATAACGCTCGCGAACTTTGTTAGCTTTTATTTTTACAGGAAGTTCATTTATTTTTCCAGTCTGGTAGGCAGAGCATCCAGGTAAGAGCGGACAGATCTGACAAACAGGATTTTTTGGCTTGCACTGAAGCGAACCAAATTCCATTGCTGCCTGATTGTATATTCCTGCCCGGTCTTTGTCAATTAATTCGTTGGCCAGTTCTGTAAAGATCTTTTTACCTTTATTTGAGTTAATTGCAGTATCTATCCCAAAATATCTTGAAAGCAGCCTGAAGACATTTCCATCAACTACAGCATGCACCTCATTGGAAGAAAATGATGAAATAGCCGCTGCCGTATATTCACCTATCCCCTTAAGTTTAATGAGGGCATCGTAGTTTTTAGGAAAATAACCCGCATGCTCTTCCATAACCATTTGTGCAGTATGGTGCATATTCCTGCCGCGTGAATAATAACCGAGTCCCTGCCAGAGTTTAAGAATGTCATCTTCACAGGCTGCAGCAAACTGATCAACGGTAGGATATTTTTCAGCAAAGCGATGAAAATAGGGAGTTCCCTGTTCCACCCGCGTTTGCTGCATAATAATCTCGGATAACCAAATAATATATGGATTCGTGGTGTTTCTCCATGGAAGATCCCTTTTATTAAGCTGATACCAATCAATAATTTCTTTCGCAAAATCCATATGAGACAGAGGGTATTAACAATTTTAAGAATGCAAAAATACTTTACTAATTGTTTTATAGCCACTTGGTTTAAAAAAAAACAGATTTATTTCCCAAATTCAATTAAAACCAATACTTTTGCAACCCCAAAACAGTTAAGTATTTAGATAAAAAAATTAAAGAAAATTGATATGACCAAGGCAGAAATCATTACAGAAATCTCTAACAAAACCGGAATTGAGAAGGTTGATGTGCAGGAAGCAGTTGAAGCATTTTTTAAAGTGGTGAAGAATTCGATGGTAAACGGAGAGAATGTATATGTTAGGGGTTTTGGGAGCTTTGTAGTGAAGAAGAGAGCAAAGAAAACCGCCCGTAATATTTCAAAAAACACAGCAATCATAATTCCGGAACATTTTGTTCCAAGTTTCAAGCCTGCCAAGGTTTTTGTTGAGAAAGTTAAAACTGGCAATAAATAATAACGGTATAATTTAAACCTGGAATGTTAAACAGAAAGCAGATCATTGTAGTGGGTTCAGTAGTTATACTGATGGGTTTTATGCTTTCTTTAAATATTCAGGGTCTTGTTAAACCGAAAGATGCGTCTGCTGGCGCAGCTTCTCCACAGGCAGCGGCTCCGATAAAGACTGTTACTTTAGATGAGGTATCAATTGCTTCAAAACAGACATTAAATGCAAGTCTCAATAAGCAGATCACAGATCTGGAGGCAGAGTTAAAAAGTGCATCTGGAAGTGATCAGTTAGAGCTTCAAAAGAAACTTGCTCAGCAATGGGATGATGTTAATCAACTGGCTCCTGCGGCCTTTTATTATGAACTTGTAGCACAGCAACAACCTGCCTATAATTCATGGCTAAAGGCAGGTGATAAATTTACCAGTGCTTATCAGCAAACTGCAGATACACTCATCCAGCCTGCTCTTGTTCAAAAAGCTATCAATGCTTATCAGCAGGCCGATAAGTTAAAACCCAATACCCTGGAAGTTAGAACCGGACTTGGGATAGCCTACGTTACCGGAACGCCAAATCCTATGCAGGGTATCCAGTTATTGCTCGGTGTAGTAAAGGAGGATCCGAAAAACCTAAAGGCTAACTTGAATCTGGGTTTGTTTGCAATGAAATCAGGCCAGTTTGATAAAGCTGTGGATCGTTTTAAAACAGTTATAGCTCAGGCACCAAGTGCCGAAGCATGGTTCTATCTTGCCTCTAGCTATGAGAATATGGGAATGAAAACTGAGGCAATCGGCGCTTATTTAAAAACCAAAGAAATTGCTGCTGACCCTAATATGAGTCAGTTTGTTGATCGGAAAGTAAACGAATTAAGTAATTAAATTAAAAACATTTTAAAAAAACAACATTATGCCAAGTGGTAAAAAAAGAAAAAGACATAAAATGGCTACTCATAAACGTAAAAAACGTTTAAGAAAAAACAGACATAAGAAAAAATAGTCTGATTAACGGTTCTGTGTGTAAACTCAGATCCTTATTCAAGACTTACAATATATTTAACCTCCCGCATATCTGCGTTGGAGGTTAAATATATTAGTTTGTTTTTTAATTTAGTCCTTGTATAAACGTATACCGGTTTTTAACCGGTGTCTTAAACAGTAGCTATTGGTAAAGGAATTAATTATCAATTCATCCCCTAGCGGGGTTACTATTGCTTTACTGCAAGACAAGCAACTCGTAGAACTAAACACTGAGCAAGTCAGCAACAATTTTGCTGTTGGCGATATATATATGGGCAAGATCAAAAAGATCATGCCCGGCCTGAATGCTGCTTTTGTTGATGTAGGCTATGAAAAAGATGCTTTCCTGCATTATCTTGACCTGGGGCCACAGGTTCAGTCGCTTTTAAAGCTGACCAGGATTGTGAAGAATGGCAGTTATAAAGAAAAACTGCTCAATAGTTTTAGGCTGGAACCAGACATAAATAAGTCTGGAAAAATTTCAGAGATACTCAACAGGAACATGTTGCTTCCTGTTCAGATAGCAAAGGAACCTATCTCAACCAAAGGTCCGCGCTTAACTTCAGACATGTCTATAGCAGGTCGTTTCGCTGTACTCGTACCTTTTTCGGATGTAATTTCAATTTCGAAAAAAATTAAGAGTAATACCGAGCGTACGCGCCTGAAGAAGATTGTGGAGGGTATTAAGCCCAAGAATTTTGGGGTGATCATCCGAACGGTTTCTGAAGGAAAGGGAGTTGCTGAACTGCAGAAAGATCTTTTAGATCTGATTGATAAATGGGAAAAATTTATCACTCGTTTGCCTCATACCGATCCTGCCAAAAAGATTCTGGGCGAAATGGGCCGGACTTCAACCATCCTGCGCGATATCTTAAATACCGATTTTACTAATATTCATATTGGTGATCCTGGTTTATATGAAGAGATCAGGTCCTATGTTCATGAGATATCTCCCGAAATGGAGAAGATTGTAAAGCTCTATCGCAATAAGGAGCCTATTTTTGAACATTTCGGAATAGAAAAGCAGATCAAAGCGGCTTTCGGCCGGACAGTGAACCTTCCGGGGGGAGCATATCTTGTTGTTGAACATACCGAAGCTCTCCATGTTATTGATGTGAATAGCGGTAACCGTACTGCCAATACTGAGAATCAGGAGCAAAATGCATTCATGATCAACATGGAAGCAGCCAAGGAGATCGCAAGGCAGTTAAGACTCCGGGATATGGGAGGTATTGTTGTAATCGATTTTATCGATATGCACAAACCACAGAACAGGAAAGAATTATTCGATTATTTAAAGGAGCAAATGCTGCTTGATCGTGCAAAACATACCATTTTGCCACCAAGTAAGTTTGGTTTGGTTCAGCTTACACGTCAGCGTGTGAGACCTGAAATGAATATCGTTACAAACGAAAAATGTCCTGCCTGTGATGGAACCGGGGAGATTAAGGCCAGTATTATCCTGATGGATGATATTGAAAGTAATCTCAACTACATTCTTAATGAACAGAACGAACGGAACATTACACTTTGTGTTCACCCGTACATTGAAGCCTATATTAAGAAAGGCCTTTATTCAGTTCAATGGAAATGGTTTTTCAATTTTGGTAAATGGATCAGTGTTAAGGCAGAGCCTTCCTATTACCTTACCGAATTTCACTTCCTGAATTCGAAACAAGAAGAAATAAAGCTTTAAATTATTTATCAATTAAGATAAGTGTGCAAATGAGTTAATCCTTCATTTGCACATTTTTTGTTTAAATATTTGCCTGTCATAAAGTTTCGGCTGATATTTCAGTGATTTCTATAAATTAGCATAAACATAAACCAATAATTAACCATGGCTAAATCCAGATCCGCTTATTTCTGCCAGAGCTGTGGCTATGAATCGGCGAAGTGGTTAGGTAAATGTCCTTCTTGCAGTCAATGGAATACCTTTGTTGAGGAGATAATCGAAAAGGCAAACAAATCGGTACCCGACTGGAAAATCGGTTCCTCCAGCTTGCAGCGCTCAAATAAACCTGCTGCGATCCATGAGATCATTTTCTCTGAAGAGAACCGTCTTATTACACCGGACAAAGAATTAAACCGGGTACTAGGCGGAGGTATCGTGAGTGGTTCCATAATTTTAATCGGCGGTGAACCGGGTATAGGCAAATCAACACTTATGTTGCAGGTTGCCCTTAACCTGCCGGGATTAAAAGTTCTGTATGTATCAGGTGAGGAAAGCGAGCAGCAGATAAAAATGCGGGCCGAACGACTTTCTTCTTTAACATCACAAAAAGGGGTATTTACTTCGGGCGGCGCTGATACTTATATACTTACCGAAACATCCACGCAGAATATATTTAAACAGATTGAAATATTGCAGCCTGATCTCGTGATCATTGATTCCATACAGACGCTGTATTCAGCTCATATAGAATCCACTCCGGGAAGTGTATCCCAGGTCAGAGAATGTACTGCCGAAATGCTGCGTTTTGCAAAGGAAAGCGGTACGCCTGTTTTTCTAATTGGCCATATTACCAAGGATGGAATGATCGCAGGGCCAAAAATCCTGGAACATATGGTAGATACTGTTTTGCAGTTCGAAGGCGACAGGCATCATGTTTACCGTATCCTCAGGGCCGTTAAAAACCGCTTTGGCTCAGCTTCAGAGCTCGGTATCTATGAAATGCAGGGAAGCGGATTAAGAGAAGTTTCAAATCCTTCTGAAATATTGCTTTCCCAAAGGGATGAACCGCTGAGTGGTATTACCATATCGGCCATGCTGGAAGGCCTCAGGCCGATGCTGATCGAAACGCAGGCCTTGGTTAGTGTTTCTGCCTATGGAACGCCGCAGCGCTCCGCTACGGGCTTTGATTTGAGAAGAATGAATATGCTTCTTGCCGTTTTAGAAAAACGCTGCGGATTTAAACTGAGCGCAAAAGACGTTTTCCTGAATATTGCCGGAGGTCTAAGAGTAGAGGATCCGGCGATTGATCTTGCAGTAGTTGTTGCGATCATTTCATCACATGAAGATATGCCAGTTGGCACAAAGATCTGTTTTGCAGCTGAAGTTGGCCTTTCTGGTGAGATCAGAGCAGTTAACCGGATCGAACAGCGTATAGCAGAAGCCGAAAAACTTGGATTTGAACAAATATTCATCTCTAAATACAATCTGCCGGCCGGCCGGCGGGTCAAAACAGAATCAGCATGGCAAAATTTTAATATCGAGATAAAAACCGTAGCAAAAGTTGAGGAAGTGTTTCAGGCTCTGTTCGGCTGATCATAAAGCTTTAAAAATCAATTACATAGGATGAAAACAATTATTTTTAGCAATTTTGCAACATATAAACAATATAAATATGAATCGGATTTTACTCTCAATTATTACTCTGGCTTTCCTGTCGGCATGTAATACAAAAGCCAAAACGGAATTGCATGCTGTTGAAAATGTTAAGGGGACTGCCGTCTATGGGGATTCTGTTGCAAATGATAATGTCATCGAGCTTGACGCTGTTCAAACCGATATGAAGGATGAAAGCAAAAAGGACATGAAGATAAAAGGTATCATTGACGAAGTTTGTCAGGAAAAGGGTTGCTGGATGATCATGAAACTCAATAATGGCGAGGAAATGCGTGTTACCTTTAAAGATTATAAAATATTTGTACCTAAGGATCTCACCGGAAAACAAGTTATTCTGGATGGATTTGCATACAGAGATACCGCATCTGTAAAAGAACTTCAGCATTTTGCAAAAGATGCCGGGAAGAGCGATGCTGAAATTTCTAAGATCAAAAAGCCTAAACCGCAGCTTGCTTTTGAAGCTAAAGGGCTTGTAGTAATGAATTAATGATTTGCTCTTGCTAAAAGAATATTTATAAATAAAGAAAGGCCATCAGATTTTATCTCATGGCCTTTCTTTTAATCTTTGTTCCTATTTCGACAGGTACATCGATTTCTCTTTGTACAGGTGCCTGAAATAGGGATCATCCAGTGTCCTTATAAAGCGTATTGCTTCTCCCGTTGATTTCATCTCTGGACCCAGTTGTTTTTCAACTTCGGGGAACTTATCGAATGAGAACACCGGTTCTTTAATTGCATAACCTTCAAGCTTACGTTCAATAGTAAAGTCTTTCAGCTTATTTACACCCAGCATGATCTTGGTAGCAATATTTATATAAGGCACATCATATGCTTTAGCTATAAAAGGCACAGTCCGTGAAGCTCTTGGATTCGCTTCAATTACATATACTTTTCCGTCTTTAATTGCAAACTGTATGTTTAATAACCCTCGAACATTCAGCGCTTTTGCAATCCGTATACTATATTCAGTCATATCACGGATTACATTATCAGGTAAATTGAAAGGAGGTAATACGGCGTATGAATCACCAGAATGGATGCCAGCAGGTTCAATATGCTCCATTAAGCCAATGATGTGAACATCCTCGCCGTCGCAGATTGAATCTGATTCAGCCTCTTCAGCACGGTCAAGAAAATGATCAATTAAAACACGGTTTCCAGGAAGGTTCCTTAATAATTTAACCACCGCTTTCTCGAGGTCTTCATCATTAATAACAATGCTCATGCCCTGACCTCCAAGTACATAGCTTGGTCGTACCAGTACAGGATATCCAACCTTATAGGCTACTTTTAGAGCTTCTTCAGCATTTTCGGCCACTCCATATAATGGGTAAGGAATATCCATTTCTTTTAGGAGGTCTGAGAAACGCCCGCGATCCTCTGCTATGTCCATATTGTCGAAGGATGTACCAATAATTTTGATGCCTCTTTCATGCAGTTTTTCAGCCATTTTTAAGGCTGTTTGTCCCCCAAGCTGAACAATAACACCTTCTGGTTTTTCAAGCTCGATAATCTCCCTCACATGCTCCCAGAAAACCGGTTCAAAATACAGCTTATCCGCCATGTTAAAGTCGGTAGAAACCGTCTCCGGATTACAATTAATCATGATCGCCTCGTAACCGGCTTCCTTGGCTGCGAGTAATCCATGAACACAGGAGTAATCAAATTCTATTCCCTGACCGATACGGTTTGGTCCGGAGCCCAGTACGATTATCTTTTTCTTTTCAGTTACTATTGATTCATTTTCATCTTCAAAAGTGGAATAATAGTAAGGCGTTTTTGCAGCGAACTCTGCAGCACAGGTATCTACCATTTTATAAACCCGGTGAATACCAAGCTCCTTGCGTCGATCATATACTTCATCCTCGCTTACATTGCCTAAAAGCCATGCAATCTGCGCATCAGCATAACCCTTCTGTTTTAATGAAATAAAGAAATCGGTAGGTATATTATTTAAAGAATAGCGCTTTAACTCGGCCTCCATGCCAACCAGTTCCAGGATCTGAACCAGGAACCATTTGTCAATATGAGTTATCTTACGGATAGATTCAAGCGGAATCCCAAGGCTCATCGCATCTTTAATATGAAAAAGGCGGTCCCAGCTTGGATGCTCAAGACTATGCATGATCTCTTCAAGGTTCCTGCTTTGCCTTCCATCGGCACCAAGGCCCAGGCGGTTCGTTTCAAGACTCTGACAAGCTTTTTGTAATGCTTCGATAAACGTACGGCCTATGGCCATTACTTCACCAACTGACTTCATTTGCAAGCCCAGCTCCGTATTTGCTCCTTTGAATTTATCAAAGTTCCAGCGTGGTATCTTAACGATCACATAATCCAGGGTCGGCTCAAAATAAGCTGAGGTGGTTTTTGTGATCTGGTTTTCTATTTCATCAAGGTTATAACCTACGGCTAATTTAGCTGCAATTTTTGCGATTGGATATCCGGTGGCTTTTGAGGCAAGTGCCGATGAGCGTGAAACTCTTGGGTTTATTTCGATGGCAATAATATCCTCTGTTGCCGGATCTACTGAGAACTGGACATTACATCCTCCGGCGAAATTCCCAATGGCGCGCATCATTCGTATCGCCTGGTTTCTCATATCCTGATAACAGCGGTCACTCAGGGTCATGGCCGGTGCAACGGTTATTGAATCGCCGGTATGAATTCCCATCGGATCGAAGTTCTCTATTGAACAAATAATGATCACATTGTCATTACCATCCCGCAACAATTCCAGCTCGAATTCTTTCCAGCCTAAAACTGCTTTTTCTACTAATACTTCGTGGGTCGGGGATGCCTGTAAACCGCGGCTTAAGGCATGGTCGAAATCTTCTTTTTTATGAACGAATCCACCGCCTGATCCTCCCAGCGTATATGAAGGACGGATAACCAGAGGGAAGCCAATTTCCTGGGCAGCTTCTTTTCCTTCAAGGATGGAATTAGCAATCTTAGATTTTGCAACCCCAACGCCGATCTCAACCATCAGCTTGCGGAATTCTTCACGGTTTTCTGTTTTCTCAATGGCTGCAATATCCACCCCTACGATCCGCACATTATGCTGCTGCCAGATCCCTCTTTCTTCAGCTTCCTTACAGAGATTTAATGCTGTTTGTCCGCCCATGGTTGGCAGTACAGCATCAATCTTCTGTTCATTTAAAATCTGCTCAATACTTTCGCAGGTCAAAGGAAGCAGATAAACATGATCAGCTATAACCTTATCTGTCATAATGGTGGCAGGGTTAGAATTGATTATGGAAACCTTTATTCCTTCTTCTTTCAAGGAAAGCGCTGCCTGTGAACCTGCATAATCAAATTCGCAGGCCTGGCCAATAATAATAGGTCCTGAACCGATAATGAGGACTGAACGGATGGATGTATCTAATGGCATTTTGTTTGATTCTAATTTTGACGAAACAAAATCCGAGATTTACTATGCTATGAAGAACAAAAATCCCGGCTGTTTTGTCGGGATGCAAAGCTATGCATTTTTATAGATTAATTCATCCGCCAAAAGAATGAAATGATTTGTGTCATAAAATATACATTAAATGTGTTCTGGTTCGGGTGAATTAATTTAAGACTATTGGAACGGATTTTGTATAAGAGGTGTCAAACAAACCATAAAAAAATGAAAAGGTCAATTTTAGCATTTATTGTAGCTGGCAGTATTTTAACTGGCTGCGCTGCAGTACAATCAATTGTAAGGTCCACATTCCCGTATACTGCAACCATGCTTGTTCCCGGATCCAGCCGGACAAACACCACATTATCGGCTACAAGCCAGGCAAGCAGCTTTGATCAGATATTTACCGGACAAGGCTCTAATACAGATGCTGTCAAGGATATCCGTATTTCATCAGCAAAGATTGAAGCAACTAGTCCTTCGAGCCAGAACATGGGCGCGTTTAAATCAATACGTCTTTATTTATCACGCGGAGATAGTTCATCTGAAATTATGGTAGCATCACGTAATGATATTGGAGCCAATGTAGGAAGCAGTATTATGCTTGACATAGATAATTCGCGTCTTCTTGACGATTATATCAAAGGATCAACCGTCCGGGTTAGAATGGAGTATGTTCTTCGGGATGCTTTAAGCGTGGATTTAAGCCTTCGTGCTAGTTTAGGATTTAGTGTTGCTCCAAAGACAGTCAACTAAAAATATCTCAATAATGTTCTTAGAATCCTTCAGGTTTATGCCTGAAGGATTTTTTGATGCCTGTATTTTGTCTTATCCTGTATATTTGGCAATCCCGGCTATATTTGAGCAATGATTATAATCTCCCTTATCAGCGACTGGCTTAAAAGCCAAAGCCTTTTAGAAACCATTGGTGTTATTACAGGAATTATATGTGTCTATCTGGCTGCAAAAAATAATATTTGGGGCTGGCCGGTAGCAATAGTTAGTGTAGTTATTTACATTTTTATCTTTCTGGATGCCAGATTATATGCTGATGCAGGACTCCAGGTATATTTTTTAATAATGAATATGTACGGCTGGTACTTTTGGAGCCGAAAACCGGCAGACCAGAACAAAGTTCCGGTTACTTCCATTACAAAGAAGGAAATTATTTTATCAGTTATCGCAGTCGTAATTTTTACCTCTGCCATCGGATCCCTCCTTCAGCAGGGTACTGATGCCTCCTTTCCTTTCATTGATAGCTTTTGTACAGCCTGTAGCCTGGTTGCCCAAATATTTCTCGCCCGCAAGGTATTGGAGAACTGGCTCATCTGGATATTTGTGGATATTATTTATGTGGGCGTATATTTAGCTAAGGATCTTCATTTAACCGCCGGAATGTATGCCCTGTATATTTATATAGCGGCAGTAGGTTATATTGACTGGCGTAAAGAGCTTAGGGCATCAAAATTATCGGCGATCAATTAAGAGATGTTCTGCTGCGGAAGATATATTATGACTTTGCATATTTAATGTAAGAGAATGAATAGTAATAAGCTGCAAAACATCATAAAGATTGCCATTGTTGGACCGGAATCGACAGGAAAATCTACTATCTCGGCTCAGCTTGCTGCGCATTACGATACCGTCTGGGTTCCGGAGTACGCTCGTGAATATTGCGAAAGGCTTAGCAGCCCGTGTACCTGGCAGGATGAGATCAACATGTTTACGGGACAGCTTTACCTCGAAGAAAAACTATTGCCATCCGCGAGGAGCCTCATCATCTGCGAT
>CAYHRC010000019.1:0-16578 GCA_964358565.1 uncultured Sphingobacterium sp.
GCCATCCATTAAGGTGATAAGCTCATTGCATTTATTGATTATGGTTTTCCGTTGACCCCAGGCAAGCATTGCCGACCAAAAACCCATGATCTCAATATCCTGTTTTAAGGTAAACCGGTGCGGAATACTTACCGGGTCGTATTCTATAAAAGCAGGCTGATTATATTGATCAGCCTTTCTGTCGAGAAAATCTTTTAGTTGAAGAAATGTATTGAGATCCGGGTTTTCAGACATGATAAAATATTATCTCTGCAGCATATACAATCGAAATTATTTGATCATTAAGCAAGGGCTTGTTTAAGGTCTTCAAGCAGATCTTCCACATCTTCAACCCCAACGCTTAAACGTAAAAGGTTGTCAGTAACGCCAACCTTATCGCGTTCGGCTTTAGGAATGGAGCCATGTGTCATAGAAACGGGATGGTTAATCAGAGACTCTACTCCACCTAAAGATTCAGCCAGTGCAAATAGCTTAAAGGATGAGGCAATGCGAAATGTTTCCTGCAAATCTGCACCTTTCAGCGTAATAGATATCATGCCGCCAAAATCACGCATTTGTTTTTTTGCTATATCATGATTAGGGTGATCTGTAAAACCAGGCCAATAGATCCTGTCAACTTTTGGATGTCCTTTCAAAAACTCCGCGATCTTCCTTCCGTTCTCACAATGTGCTTTCATCCGGAGGTGGAGAGTTTTTAAACCTCTCAATACAAGAAAACTATCCATAGGACCGGGTGTTGCTCCGCAGGCATTATAAATGAACCAGAGGCGTTTATAGAGATCATCATTATTCAACATCAAAGCACCCATGACAACATCAGAATGACCGCCCAGATATTTTGTTACCGAATGCATAACTATATCGGCACCCAGATCAATGGGATTTTGCAGATAAGGTGAAGCAAATGTGTTGTCGACTGCCAACAGTATATTATTTTCCTTTGCAATAGCCGCCACAGCAGCTATATCAACGATCTGCATGGTTGGATTAGTTGGAGTTTCAATCCAGATGAGCTTTGTTTTATCGTTCACATAGTTTTTTACATTAGCAGCATCAGACAAATTAATGAAATGAAATTTGATGCCGTAATTAGAAAATATCTTTGTGAAAATGCGGTATGAGCCCCCATAAAGATCGTCTCCGGTAATAACCTCATCACCCGGCAGGAGTAATTTCATGACAGCATCCGTCGCTCCCATTCCACTTGAAAAAGCAAGGGCATGTTTTGCGTTTTCAAGGGCAGCCAGACAAGATTCCAAAGCCTTACGGGTTGGATTGGTTCCACGCGAATATTCAAAACCCTTATTATCTCCCGGAGATTTTTGCCAGTAAGTTGAAGTTTGATAAATCGGAGTCATTATGGCTCCTGTACTTGGATCAGGTTCCTGACCTGCATGTATTGCTTTGGTTCCGAATTTCATGTTTTTGGATTAATATCTATATCAAAAATACAGCTTCGTAATAAATCTAGGGTTTAGTCTTTTTTTGGCTAACAGGAAGAATAAATGAATCAAGCTCCGTTTTGAACTTATAACCCATACGTTTTCCTGTTGGATAGCCCGAATTTGAACCCATATACTGTTTCTCCTCGAGTGTGATCTGCTTTACAGTTTCAAATGGCGGTGTCAGAAGGTCAAAATCCATACAATAGATAATTGCTAACTCTATGATCTTCCTGATCTGGTCCTTCTTTATTTTCCCTTTTCCAAAAGAGTTAAACAGGAAACCTAGCTGGCTTTGACCATCCACAAAAAAATGCTCTTCTTTATTAATGAATATTCTTCCAATAAGATATCCAACGTCTAATCCTCTGTTGTATTTGAGTGAATCTGCGAGAAAATTATGAATATGGATTATTCCGCAATATTGTCGTGAAGGGTCATCCTGAACATACTTTAATTTATTAATCTCGTGCTCGGGTGAAAAGCTGAAAACATTACTATGCATGGATAAAACAAGGACATCACCCGAAAATTTTAGTTGTGCCTCGAAATCACCCTTATCTGAATAAGAGATCTCAACACCCGGGTCTTTTTCTTTAAAGTCAGCTTGCATATCTGCCCCGATACCTGCAAGCTCGGATTTAAATCTGTTGAATAAACTGGAAGTCGTTCTGAATATTTGCTGTTTTACACTAGCTTTATTCTCTAAAAGCTGTAATATGTGCTCATACGGATTAATATCTTCCATTTTTTTTATTCAGGTTTAAAAAAATCAGACATGTTTAATAAGCTCTCGCAAATAAAACACGCTGTACCGAAGGTTTCCCGCTAACTATACAAATTCCGTCCTCCTGCTTATTATTCAAAGGGATACATCTGATGGTTGCTTTTGTCTCCTCTTTGATCCGTTTTTCGGTTTCAGAACTGCCATCCCAATGAGCTGAAATAAAACCGCCTTTTTCATCCAGTATGGTTTTAAATTCATCGTATGAATTAGCTTCCCGGGTATTTTCTTCCCTGTATTTTAATGCCTTATTATAAATATTCTGTTGAATATCAATCAAAAGACCTTCAATATGTTCCACCAGGCCTTCTCTTGAAATGGTTTGTTTCTCTTTTGTATCCCTGCGGGCTATCTCAACCGTTCCGTTTTCAAGATCACGACCTCCAATTGCCAGACGAACGGGAACCCCTTTCATTTCATATTCGGCGAACTTAAAGCCAGGACGAAGTGTATCACGATTATCATATTTTACAGAAATATTCTTTTGTTTCAAATCCTTTGAAAGATCATTTGCTATCTCCGAAATTTTATTAAATTCTTCATCTGATCTGTATATTGGCACGATGACTACCTGTATGGGAGCAAGTTTTGGTGGCAGGATCAAACCTGAATCATCTGAATGTGCCATAATCAATGCCCCGATTAGCCGGGTAGAAACACCCCAGGATGAGGCCCATACATAATCAAGTTTGCCTTCTTTGCTGGTAAACTTCACATCAAATGCTTTTGCAAAATTCTGTCCCAGAAAATGAGAGGTCCCGGCCTGCAATGCTTTGCCGTCCTGCATTAAAGCTTCAATACAATAAGTGTCCAAAGCCCCTGCAAATCGTTCATTTTCTGTTTTTCTGCCGCGTATCACCGGCAATGCCATCCAGTTTTCTGCAAAATCCGCATATATATCCAGCATACGCTCTGTTTCTTCCACAGCCTCTTTAGAAGTTGCATGAGCTGTATGCCCTTCCTGCCAAAGAAATTCGGCAGTTCTCAGGAAAAGTCTTGTACGCATTTCCCATCGGACCACATTAGCCCATTGGTTTACTAGTATCGGAAGATCTCTGTATGATTGGATCCAGCCTTTGTAGGTATTCCAAATTATGGTTTCTGAAGTTGGCCGTACGATTAGCTCCTCCTCAAGTTTGGCATCTTCATCCACGACAATGTTACCATGCCCATCATTTTTTAATCGATAATGTGTAACAACAGCACATTCAGTTGCGAATCCCTCTACATGGGAAGCTTCCTTTGAAAAAAATGATTTTGGAATGAATAATGGAAAATAGGCATTACTATGCCCTGTATCTTTGAACATTTTATCGAGAGCAGCCTGCATGTTCTCCCAAATGGCATATCCATAAGGTTTTATGACCATACATCCGCGTACAGCAGAATGCTCTGCCATGTCGGCTTTTGTAACAAGTTCATTATACCACTGTGAATAATCTTCATCTCTGCTTGTTAAACCTTTGCTCATTTTAAGTATCGAAATTAATTATGTATTTTTATAATGGAAATGTCTTGTGGACAAAGTTATAAAACTACATGATGTATTATAATTTTTTGACATGCAACCATTGCCGGAGAACTGTCGTCTTTATTTAGGCGTTTATGTGAAATCTTAATACCTACCATCATGATAAAGAAATTAATTTATCTATTCACCATTCCTTCCATTCTTTTGATGGGTTCCTGCGCAACAAGAAAAACCGCAGAGCGAATCGATCAGAATGATGATGTTTATTATTCAATTGCCCAGGCCAAAGAAGCAGCAGAGGTAATTGTGCAGCCAAAAAATGAGAAATCCGATTATGTAACGGACAATGAATTATATGGTGATGCATACAACAATGATCGTTATGCCGGCGATTATACTTCACGTATCTATCGTTTTAGAAATTATGCACCGTCAATGAGCTATTACAATAGTATATATGGTTATAATTATGACCCTTATTATAACAGTTTATTCTCTCCGTACAGCTATTACGGCAGTCCGATGCTTGGGATATCTTTTGGAGGAGGTAACGGTTATTATAATTATAATCCATGGAGATACTATGGATCAAACTATTGGGGACCGTATTCCTATAATAACTACAGTTATGGATATGGCGGTGGTTATTATGGCAACAATTATGGTTATAGTTATGACCGTCCCCTATATTCTTCTCCTAACTCTCGTCCAAGATCAGGCAGGGCGAGTGATAACATTCGTATGGATAGAGGATCATATACAGATGGCGCCGGTGGCATTATCAGAAACGGCAATGGTGGTAACGTGATCCAATCAAGAGGTCGTGCCGAACGTTATGGTGATAACACATCAAGCGCACCACGTACATCAGGAACAAGAACTCAGACCGCACCCCGCCCTGAAAGAGTTAGTCAAAGCGAGCCGCAAAGATCAACAGCACCTGAACGGATACTCACTGCTCCAAGGCAGGATTCCGGTTCACAGGGTAGTTATAATCCTTCAAACAGTGGTGGCAGAAGTGGTGGTGAAACCGGAGGTGCACGCCCGTCAAGAGGAAATTAAACCCAAAGAGAGACAAGAAATTTATGAAATTCAGAATTTTATTTTCCATGGCAGTCATAGTGGCTGCCAGCGGAGATTTACATGCCCAATACTCAGCAGATGCATTGCGATTCTCTCAATTCCAGCCAGGCAGTACTGCCCGTTTCAAGGCTATTGGCGCACAAACAGGTATTGGAGGTGATCTGAGCTCTGTTGGAAGCAACCCTGCAGGAATCGGTTTATTTACCCGCTCCGAATTTAGTATAACACCAGAATTCAATGGATACCAGGCTGAAGCACAATATCTTGGTCAACAGACCAATGGAAAAAAGGATCAGCTTAATCTGGCACATGCCGCCGTTGTATGGAATTCTACAGTTTCAAAACCTGCTGGCTCTAAACTCGACCAGGGTTGGTTAAGCTTTAATTTTGGATTGGCGTATAACCGAACAAATGCCTTTGGAAATAATATTAACTACTCAGGAACAAATTCTCAAAATTCCATAGCTGATTATTTTTCCGAACTCGCAACAGATAATTACGGTGCACCAAATACGCTTACAACCGGTACAATTGAACGGATGGCCTACGATAATTATCTCATAGGTTATGATACCAGGGGATACTATTTCCCGGAGACTGATGTAAACAATAAACAATCCAAAAGTGATGTCAGAACAGGTTCCCAAACAGAATTTGATTTTGCATTCGGAGCTAATTATAGTAATCAATTTTATATAGGTGCGAGTATTGGATTGGCCAGTATCAATTATAATTCTTATGCAGATTATAAAGAGAATGGCTTCAATGTCACTGAAAATAACAATTATGAATTATCCTACAGACAGGACCAGACCACACGAGGGTCTGGGGTTAATGCCAAATTAGGTGCTATTTTCCGTCCTGTAGCTAATGTAAGGCTTGGTGCAACGGTAGAGACACCTACCTGGTTCACAATTGATGACAGCTATAGCGAAGTTTTGGATACTAAGTATGGTAAGAACAAGCTTGACTCTTCTTTTCTGAATGATTCACAAACTTATGATTTTACATATAAGCTTCGCACCCCGCTTAAATTAAGTGGCGGAATCGGTTACTTCTTTAATGACGAAGGATTTATTTCTGCTGATGTAGATTATGTTGATTATTCAAAAATCAATTTTTCAACTGCTGATAACGCTAATGCTGACGTAATAAAGGACAATAACAGGTCTGTAATGAATAATTTCAAGAGTGCTGTTAACTACCGCCTCGGTGGAGAATACAAAATTGACCACCTGATGTTGAGAGCCGGTTATGGCGTTCAGGGTAATCCCTATAAGAATAAGGATAATAATGACTTTAA
The DNA here is from genome assembly GCA_964358565.1 of uncultured Sphingobacterium sp. Taxonomy (GTDB): domain Bacteria; phylum Bacteroidota; class Bacteroidia; order Sphingobacteriales; family Sphingobacteriaceae; genus Daejeonella. The sequence continues at coordinate 6,084 of CAYHRC010000019.1, forward strand.
AACCAGTACATATAGTGGTGGCTTAGGCTATCGTATTAATAATTATTATGTTGATCTTACCTACCAGAATGTGGCCTACCAAACAGATATGAAGCCTTATTTATTGAATTCAGCAAAAGAACCAACAGCATCTGTTCAAAATACACGCAACAATGTGTTCTTAACTATTGGCAGCAGATTCTAATAGAAGAAAGCCTTTATATATAAAAAAACCGCCTGATGGGCGGTTTTTTTTATATATTCTTAGCTTTTACCGACAAAAGATCGTAACATCCAGTTATTCTTTTCTTTGAATTGCATAAAGGAATTGATAAGGTCATTTGTACCATCATCACCCGCTTCTGCCGTTGTAGTCATAATTTCACGCTCCATTTGGATGAGGCTGCTGAAATCATCCATTATGGCTAATACCATTTCAGTATCTTTCATTCCAATAGTATTGACTTCTTTAAGCTCCGAAATCTGTAAATAATCTGTAAATGTGCTGTACGGTGATTTACCAAGGGTTAGTATTCGTTCAGCCAGTTCATCAATGGTCTGAAGTGCATTTGTATATAACTCTTCAAATTTTATATGCAAGGTGAAAAAATGGCCACCTTTCACATTCCAGTGACAACCCCTGAGTTTTTGATAGTGTATGTGATAATTTGCAAGCAAATCGTTTAACTGATCAACAATAGGCTTTATTTCTTTTTCTTCGAGACTGATATCTTTTGCGTTCATAATATATGTATGATTAAATTAAAAGATATTCCAGTACAATTTTCCTGCCTTGAACGCTTAATGAAGTACCCTATTTTCATTTTATCCGGATATTATGCGTTTTAATCAAATTGTTCGCTATATAATCACTGAAAAAGAATGTTTGTGAAGGTTTAAGCTTCGTCTGGATACCCATTTGATTGAAAAGATCATCCTTAATTTGAGACAATCACTTATTTTTTCAATTAATAATTATCATCATTTTATAAGAAATTTAAAAAATGTAACTTAAATTAAATAATGTGATAGCGATGTTAATCAAAAGAGTAAAAATATTCTTAAACCAGCATCTTCTTCTCCTCTTAATTCTATTTATAGCCCTTCTGATGCGCGGGCAAAATATTACACAACCATTTATTGATGCTTTCAGTTGGCGGCAGGCAAGTACTGCGATGATGGCTGAAAATTTTTTCAAAAACAGCTGGAATATCTTTTACCCGGAGGTCAACTGGACAGGTGCCGGTCCTGGTTACCAGGGCAGAGAGTTTCAAACCGTAAGCTACCTTGCAGCTATCCTTTACCAGGTTTTTGGACAGCATGATCACATCGGCCGCATGATTGCAATTAGTTTTGGATTATGGGGAATATTCGCATTATACAAACTGGTTTTACTGGTTTGGGATAAAAAACATGCATTGGCTGCTGCGGCAATGATGGCAATATTACCGGGCAGTGCATTTATTGATCGTTCGTTCCTGCCTGATCCGGTGATGGTTTCCCTGACTACCACCTGTATGTGGTTATTTGTCTTATATCTGTATAAACAGAGGACTATTTATTTAGTCCTGGCAGCTATTAGTGGAGGTATTGGCATATTAACCAAGCTTCCCGGGCTTATCATAGCCTTCCCAATGCTCTATGCATTCATTTCAATGTACAGAAATCGTGGACAGAAGGATTTTCCGCGTATCAAACCAGTCGTCTGGACTGCTGTTTTGGTACTCATTCCTGTGATTGCTTATTACCTTTGGGCGAGATATTTATCACTCAACTATCCCCCTTACCATTTTGCCGGTTCCGGCAACTGGATATGGAATGGATGGACTGAGATGTTTCGTCAGTACTATTTGATCAACAAGTTGAAAGATGTATTTGAATACTGGATACTTGGTTACCCGGCGATTATATTGTTTGTCATGGGTCTTTTATTACCTCCTCCGCAAAAGGAAAATCATCCGGATAGTCTGCGATGGTTCTTTCACTATTTATTATTGGGTTGCGGCTTCTATTATTTTATAGGCGCAACAGAATTAATTCGCAATGCCTGGAATTTTCATGTGTTCTTACCTGTAATTTCAGTTTTGTGTGGTCGGGTAATAGTAGTTTTTTACTCAATCATTCATTCCTCACAAACAGTCAAAGCTTTTCGCATTGGGCTTGTGTTTATATTCATGATAGCTTATAATGTAAAAACTATGCGGAATCACCTGCTCAATGGCGACCGTTCTATTTATAGTTACGAAATGGGCAGGGAACTATTAACCCTCAGACAACCCGGCGACCTGGTAGTTACTATCGCTCAGGATATGGGAGACCCGGTAGCCATTTATTACAGCGGGGCCAAAGGTTGGGTTTTCCCCCCTGCAAACCAATGGGCGCCCAAAGAGTTGCCACAGGATGATACTATTTCAGTTAATGCTCTTAAAGATTTGAGAAAGCAGGGTGCTAAATGGTTTGGCATTGTGAACAATCATTACAAGGACATCCAGTTAAATCATCCAAAACTCGCGGCTTATATCGAGTCAAACTTAAACGTGATAAAGAAGAACGAACATTTTGTGATATTGAAATGGTGAACAGGTAAGAGCTTTCCTTTTGTCATTCCGGCAGGAGAATATCATTTATCCGCATATATTTTTGCAGAAGAACTCAAATGTTTTAAAAAATTTCAGATAATTTTAAACGTCAGAACTGTTGTGTTTCAGTCCGCTAGCATATAACTTTACAATTCCCCTAATCCCTGTATACAATAACTTAGACGTGAAGCGTTCTTTAACCAGCAAGAATTTCCGGTTTATACTATAACAAACAGGAAATAATTTCATATTTATTATAATTGCACAAATTAATCGCTATAAATGCTCATCAGACTGGTTTTATCACTTTGCCTCATCATTTTAACCTTCAAAGCCAATGCTTCTTCGGAGATAGATTCAATAAACGTAGAAAACCTTAATGGAAATAAAAATATAGTACATAAGGTAGAGGCTAAAGAAAGTTACTATTCCATAGCACGCAAATATAATGTCACTCCTCAAGCAATAATACAGTTCAACAGCAACAGATCATTACAGATTGGTACCATAATCAGGGTACCAACGGAACGTCCGTATTCGGGCAAACAGAATGCTGCATCAACTGCTTCCATCGAAAAATCAAAGGAGAATACCGGAGCAAAAATGGCTGTAGTTGAGTATAGAGTTGGACCCAGGGAGTACTTAGTGGCAATAGCAAGAAAATTCAATACAACAGTTGAGGATCTTAAAGCATTAAATAATTTATCTGGTAATAATTTAGCAGTGGGGCAGATTATAAAGGTGCCATATGGAACAGCAACAGCAACCATTGCTCCGCCGCCTGCGGCTCCTTTAGATACTCACAGACCTGCTTCAGGGAACTCTCCCATCGAGGTCGATAGCATCCTTAATGCAAGCGAACGTCTCAAATTACCTCCTGCCAGATATGGTTTACGTGAAGTTGAAGAACGGGGTGTGGCCATTTGGATAAAAGAGGAGAATTTGGACGGTACAAAAATGCTTGCCCTGCATCAAACCGCTCCAATAGGTACTGTTGTTAAAATCACCAATCCTATGGCAGGAAAAAGTACCTTTGTAAAGGTTGTTGGTAAATTTTCAATAAATGAATCTACAAAAGACGCCATCATTGTAATTACGAAACCTGCTGCCGATCTTATCGGGGCGAAAGATAGAAGATTTCAATCTATTATAGTATTCGGTGTTCCCAATGAGTAAAAAACCTTTTGTAATTGGTATTGCCGGTGGTAGCGGTTCCGGAAAAACATTCTTTTTAAAGTGCTTTTTAAATCATTTTAAAGAAAACGAGGTTTGCCTGGTTTCCCAGGATGATTATTATTTCAGAGTGGCAGATACCATGACGGCAGAGCAAAACAAACTTTATAACTTTGATGATCCTTCCACGATAGATAATGAACAGTTCCTGGCAGATATATCCAGACTTGTAAACGGAGAAACGGTTTTTCAAAAAGAATATACCTTCAATAATCCTAATGCTGAACCTAAGCTGTTAGAAATCCGCTCCGCTCCGATCGTGATGGTTGAGGGCTTGTTCATCCTGCATTTTGAAAAAATTGCAAGTATGCTTGATCTTAAGATATTTATTGATACAGATGAGGAAATAGCCTTGCAGCGCCGGTTGAAACGCGATTTATCAGAAAGAGGATATCCGGAAGATGATGTTCTGTATAAGTGGAATAATCACGTGATGCCTGCATATTATGATTATCTGTTACCTTATAAAAATTTATGTGATCAGATTATTACCAACAACACACATATAGCCAAGGATATCATTAACATTACAAACGAGATTTCATGTAAGCTGCGTGAAACGGTTCTTTCCTGATAAACTGTTTCCAGTTTAAATGTCCATTTCCGGAATGTCACCCTCAATGTAAAGTTTACCGCTGGTAGCTTTCCTGATCTCTTCCACACTTACCCCGGGTGCCCGCTCAAGTAATTTAAATCCCCCTTCCGGAACAACTTCAAGCACAGCAAGTTCTGTAACTATTTTCTTTACACAGTTAACACCCGTTAAGGGCAGGGTGCATTTTGGAAGCAGTTTGCTTTCTCCCGCTTTATTTACATGCTGCATAGCAACGATGATGTTTTTTGCAGATGCAACAAGATCCATTGCCCCTCCCATTCCCTTGACCATTTTACCGGGAATTTTCCAGTTAGCAATATCACCATTTTCAGAAACTTCCATTGCTCCCAATATCGTCAGATCGACTTTCTGAGAGCGGATCATTCCAAAGCTCATTGCTGAATCAAATATTGCCGAGCCTGGTAAGGTAGTGATGGTCTGCTTTCCCGCATTGATCAGGTCCGGATCTTCCTCACCTTCAAAGGGAAAAGGGCCCATCCCCAATAAACCATTCTCTGATTGTAAAACAACATCAATTCCTTCAGGGATGTAATTTGCAACCAGAGTTGGAATTCCAATACCCAGATTGACATAATAACCATCCTTTATTTCTTTTGCGATTCGCTTTGCTATTCCGTCTTTATCTAACATGATGATTGATTTGAAAATTTGATGATTTGGTGATTTGAAAATGCTTGCACTACGCAACTTCTGACGCTAAAATGATTTTAAATTTGATCATTTGGTGATTTGAAAATGCTTGCACTACGAAGATTTTGAAGAGGCAATGATTTTAGATAGTACTTTTATAATCGATTTTATTTCTTCCATTGGTAGATCTATATGTTCAATGTACTCAGATTTTAATATCAATTCGAGGTAGTATTAAACGTCATCAGCTTCTTTCGCCGCAATCTTCATTTTATGAATAAAATCAGCTTTGCTTTCTGCATTTTGCGCTTCTTTAACATTTGCTCCAATTGAAATACCCGATCTCAAAAGCTGATTTGATAAAGCGTAATGACCGGACCTTTGTAATCCATTTGCACATTTCAATATTTGCAATGCAAAATCAAATGTCAATTGGACAATTAAATTTTCTTTATCATCTCTCATTAATCATCAAATTTTCAAATCCTCCAATCTTCAAATCATTTCGTCCTTACCGTCCTCTGCTCAATCCGCTTTTCATAGTTTTTACCCTGAAAAATACGGTGTACATAGATACCAGGGGTGTGGATTTGGTCCGGATCAAGTTCACCAACTTCAACGAGTTGCTCTACTTCCGCAACGGTAATTTTGCCGGCCATGGCCATAACAGGATTAAAGTTCCGTGCGGTTGAACGGTAGATCAGGTTTCCGGCCGTATCACCCTTCCAGGCCTTGACTAATGCAAAATCTGCTTCAAAGGCCAATTCCATCAGATAATCTTTCCCTTTAAAATTGCGGATTTCTTTTCCCTCAGCGACTTCAGTTCCCACTCCAGCCGGTGTAAAGATCGCTGGCATACCATAACCAGCTGCCATACAGCGAGTTGCAAGCGTTCCCTGGGGAACAAGTTCCACTTCCAATTCAGCGCTCAGCAATTGCCGTTCAAATTCTGCATTCTCTCCCACATAAGAAGCGATCATTTTCTTCACCTGCCTTTGCTTAAGCATCAGGCCGATACCAAAGTCATCTACTCCTGCATTATTAGAAATGCAGATAAGTTCATTCACCCCTTTCTTTACCAGGGCATTTATGCAATTTTCGGGAATACCACATAAGCCAAACCCTCCCAGCATCACGGTCATGCCATTACACAGGTCCGAGATAGCCTCATCGGCATCAGCTACGACTTTATTGATCATAAATTTTTTATTGGTTAGAAAACTAAAAATACCGAAACGCAGTGGATATTTACAATAAATTTGGTCTTATTGAATGGTATTTAGTTAATTAATATATAGGTGCTACTTAAGGTATATATAAGTTATACCATCACCCCCCCTATCCGCATGTTCATCCTCCAGGCGCATCACCTGGGGATATTTACGTAAATATTCACGTATAAGCTTTCTCAGGATGCCGTCACCTTTTCCATGTATTATCTTTAAACTGGCTAAGCCAAGCATGACTGCCCGATCAAGGTATTTTTCCATTTCATAAAGAGCCTCATCCCCCCTTCTGCCCCGCAGATCAAGTTCCGGATTAAATGTAGAAAAGCTTTCTGTCAGGTCATGACCATGCGATTTCCGGATCTCTTTTGGTACACTTTTATTGGATATCTTCTCAACTCTTTTTAGTTTCACTACTGAACGAAGATCGCCGATAGCAAGGATCACATTGTCTTTAGCCAGCTCAATAACCTGCCCAATGGTTTCTGAATCAATTAATTTAATCCAATCTCCCTTTCTAAGTTCAACTGGTTCATGTGTTTTTTGGACCTTCTTTTCATGAACTTCATACTTTTTTAGTTCATGCTGCAAATTGGTGCGCAGATGCTGTGTCTTCTGTTTATCAGCCTTATTCTCTCTGATCTCTGAAATGGTATTTTCTATGAGCTTGTTTGCATTTTTAATGATATTCTGGGCCTCAATTTTGGCATCTTTTAAGATCGTCTTCTTACTTTCTTCAAGGTGAGACCGTAGTTTTTCATTTTCTGCAAGCAGCGTCTTAACGTTTTTCTCCTTCGTTTCAAGGGATAAACGAGTATCGATCAACTCCTTTTTATCCCGTTCGAGGTCAACAAGCAATGTATCTACCTTCTTCTGGTAATCACCTATCTTATTTTTAGCTGACCGAAGAACATCAGACGCAAGCCCGATTTTCTGGGCAATCTCAAAAGCATACGAACTACCGGGCTTACCTAATGAGAGGATAAATAGGGGCTGCATTTCCCTGTTATCAAATAACATGGAAGCATTTTCAAGTCCGGGAGTTATGTTTGCAAAGCTCTTTAAGTTTGAATAGTGTGTTGTAACCACTCCGCGGACATTTTTCTGGTTAAGCGTTTCCAAAACCGCTTCTGCAATGGGTCCGCCAAATTGAGGATCGGTGCCTGTTCCGAATTCATCGATCAGTATAAGTGTTTTAGAATTAGCCGTCTCTATAAAATACTTCATTTTAGATAGATGGGCGCTATAGGTACTCAGATCACTTTCTATAGACTGATCGTCGCCAATATCCGCAAAGATCTGTTTGAAAAGGCCAATCTTTGAATGCCCGTCTGCCGGGATCAATAAGCCTGACTGAATCATGATCTGCAGCAGACCTACTGTTTTCATACAAACTGACTTTCCGCCTGCATTAGGTCCTGATACGACAATAATACGCTGCTGCTCATCAATCCTGATATTTAGCGGCACGACGGTTTGTTTTTCTTTTTTAAAATTCAAAAGCAATAAGGGATGCCGGGCATTTATAAGCTCCAGTCCGGCTTCTTTTATCAGAACGGGCATTTCGGCCTCTATACTGATGGCAAATAACGCCTTTGCTCTCACAAAATCAAGTTTGGTAAGCAATCCATGGTAAGAAAGCAATAAGGGCACCGAAGGCCTTAATTCATTTGTGAGGGCTATAAGAAGTTTTATGATCTCCCTTCTTCTTTCAAATTCAAGGTCGCGGATTATATTATTAAGCTGGAACACTTCTTCTGGTTCCAGGTAAACAGTTTGCCCGGAAGCAGATTCATCATGTATAAAGCCCTTGAGCTTACGCTTATTCTCAGAAAGAACCGGGATACATAACCTGCCATCTCTGATGGTAAGATTTCCATCCGCTGTCCAGCCATTATTCTGTGCATTTTTAAAGATCTGATCGATCTTTTTCCTGGCTTCCTGTTCGGCTTTTAATATGCCTGAAGTTAAATCGTCTAATTCTGCAGAGGCATTGTTGCGTATCTTTCCTTTCGGATCAATGACCCTCTCAATTTTGCTGATGATCGATTTTTCAATGGGCAGGTGCTCAAATAAAGCCTCCAGATTGGGGTACTGGCCTTCACGTTCGTTAAAATACTGAATAACTGAAAAAACCGTAGCCAGTGACATGGAGACTCTAAAAAATTCATCTTCCGTCAGATAGGTACCTTCTATCCTGGCCTTTTCGGCCATACTTTTTATATCGAAAAAGTTTTGAATAGGCAGCGGACTATCGTTTTGCAGGATGCTTTTAAACTCATTTGTCTGATGAAGGAATTTATTGATATGATCATAGTTGCTCATCACTTGAATCTTATCAACCATTTGCTGGCCCATGGCACTCAGACAGTATGACTTAACCAATTCTTTAATCTCCAGAAATCCAAGCTTATCTACGGCATTGTTCGGGTATATCATTTTTTATTCTTCGGCTTCAGTTTTGCGTCACGAACTTTATTAAGCTTAATCTCTTTTTTAAAAATTATATTTTCAACCTGTGTATACATACTGTCGAGTAAAGCAGGCTGCATACTGTAGTACCTGAGGCTTTTTTCATAGGTATTCTTTGAAATATTATGTTTCTTATAAATGGTTGCGTAATAATTTTTACCTGCTATCCTCAGGCTGTCTGAGTAGGCCAGTGTTGATATATAGCCATCCATAATATGAAGATCGCTTAATACTGCAACCATTCTCTTTTCATCAAGAATACCTGCCGGACGTTTGTTCTGTTCACACCCTAATAAAAAAAACAGGCCACAAAAAATTAGTTTTAATCCTCTCATTTGATTCGCTCCCTGATTGAATAGCCCATCTCAGGCAGATTTTTGATTATTCTTTGCATTTTAATGGACTATGCCGTAGGTTTAGCGTTTAAAATTTTCATTCAAAAATACGGATTAATGAGCATTGCAGCTAATATCTCAGCTATAAAGGAAGAAGCAGAGCGTTCAGGGGCCAGGTTAATTGCAGTTTCAAAAACTCAACCTGTGGAAAGCATCATGGAAGCATACAATACCGGGCAGCGAATATTCGGAGAAAACATGGTTCAGGAACTTGTTGAGAAATATGAACAACTTCCAAAAGATATACAATGGCATCTGATAGGACACCTTCAGACCAATAAAGTGAAGTTTATTGCCCCTTTTATAAGTATGATCCATTCGGTAGACAGTCTTAAACTACTCCAGGAGATAAATAAACAGGCGCTAAAAAACGATCGTGTAATTGATTGTCTGCTGCAAATTTTCATAGCAGATGAAGACACCAAATTTGGTCTTGACTTTGCCGAGGCTATCGACCTCCTCCGTTCAGATGAATACAAGGATCTGAAGAATATCAGAATCTGCGGAGTAATGGGTATCGCAACACTTACCGATAACCCTAAAATGATCCGGGAGGAATTTTATGAGCTAAGAAACTTATTCAATGGTCTGAAAGAGTCATTTTTCCGTAAGGATCCCGCATTTAAAGAGATATCAATGGGCATGTCATCAGATTATAAACTAGCTATTGAACAAGGAAGCACTATGATCAGGTTGGGAAGCACCTTGTTTGGTAGCAGAAAAAAGGCAGGCATATAGTTACAAACTGGCCGTCAATCAATAATATAAGCATCTCAAAATAAAAAACCAATGAACATTGTTATAAGGCTTGCCTTAAACGAAGATTGCCCCAGGTTACTGGAATTAATCCACGAACTGGCTGTTTATGAAAGGTCACCTGATGAAGTAACCGTGACTCTTAAAGAGTTTGAGGATGCCGGATTTGGACCAAAGCCTGTTTGGAGGGCCTTTGTTGCTGAGGTTGACGGAATAGTACAGGGTTTTGGCCTGTATTACATACGGTATTCAACATGGAAAGGCTGTCGTTTATATCTTGAAGATCTGTTAATTACAGAGCAGATGCGTGGTAAGGGCTTTGGAAAAATGATCTTTGACAGATTAATTGAAGAGGCTATAGAATATGGGTATAATGGCATGTCCTGGCAAGTGCTTGACTGGAATGAACCGGCAATTAATTTTTATAAAAAGTATAATGCCTCTTTTGATACAGGCTGGCTGAATGCTTCACTGTCTAAAGAACAACTGGCTTCTTTAAGCTAATTAAATTTTAAGTGCTGATTTACAATATATTACTTACATCTATATAAACCAATGATAAAGGTATTTAAATTTGGGGGGGCATCTGTAAGTGATGCGCATGGGGTA
>CAYHRC010000020.1:0-16227 GCA_964358565.1 uncultured Sphingobacterium sp.
GATTACTTTTTAATTGATAATTATAAACTTGAAGATCTCCTGCCTCCATCCCACCAGCAGTATATTTCTTTAATAATTGGTGCACAGCATGCGACTAAAAGGCTGCCTGTAGAAAAGTTAATCATGCTCTGCAGGCTTATAAACCGGCCAATTGTTTTACTCGGAGGAAAGGATGATGTACAGCGTGGCAACGAGACAGTACATGGTTCGGGTGAACATGTTTTTAATGGCTGCGGCAAATTCATATTAGACCAGTCGGCATTTCTTGTAAAGATGTCTGAACAGGTAATTACGCATGATACCGGATTGATGCATATAGCGGCTGCCTTTAATAAACCTATATTATCTGTCTGGGGAAATACAGTTCCTGAATTCGGGATGTATCCATATAAGGCAGATCATTCATACATAATTGAGGTAAAAGGACTCGCATGCAGGCCCTGTTCAAAAATTGGGTACGAAAATTGCCCTCTGGTTCACTTCAGGTGTATGAATAACATCGATCTGACTGAAATAATTGAACAAATCAATGTCTAAACAATTACTTATTGTTCGTCATGCCAAGTCTGACTGGGATGATTTGAACCTTCCCGATTTCAAACGGCCAATAAATTCCAGAGGGGAGAAAAATGCGAAGGAAATGGCCGGGCGACTGGTTAAAAAGAATGTACTACCACAGCAAATTGTTAGCAGCCCTGCCCTGCGTGCAATCAGCACAGCAGAATATTTTGCTAAAGAATTAGATGTTAAAAAATCAAGCATAATTAAAGAGCCTGGAATTTATGAAGCTCTGCCTCAGGATCTGCTTGAAATTATATATAAGCTGGATAACAATTCTGATCTTACTGCCTTGTTTGGACATAATCCTGCCTTAACACACTTAGTAAGGGATCTATGTAATGTTGATCTCTATAATATCCCAACCTGTGGAATGGTCCTGATCGAATTTCAATTTGAAGACTGGAAAATGGTCAGCAGAGGAACCGGAGAATTAATATTTTTTGATTACCCCAAGAAGGACGAAGAATAGTTGTTTAAGGTCCTTGAGATGCTAGACCATTTTATAAACCTTCCCTGGCAATGCTATAACGATGCCCTGCATTTCCATGCCAAGGACAGTAAGAGCAAGCTTGCTTTGCGGAAAGCCTGTAAATATTGCAAGATCATCCACAGCTACACTTCCTGCTGAACTTAAAAAGCCGGCAATAATCTGTTCATCTTCTGTTAAATTGATTGGCAAACTGAGCTGCGTTTTTGCAGAGGCTTTTTTTGTTTCGGTCCAGCCTAAAATATATTCGAGGTCAGCAAGCCCGCTCATAAGATTAGCACGATTTGTTTTGATCAGATAATTGCATCCCGAGCTGTATTCGTCAGTAATCCTCCCTGGATATGCGAAAACATCCCTGTTGTAAGAGTTTGCAAGCTCTGCAGTAATTAGTGCCCCTCCTTTGATGCCTGCTTCTATAACAATAGTTACATCTGAAAGTCCTGCTATAATGCGGTTACGCTTCGGGAAATTCTCACGGTCAGGGATAGTCTCAGACATAAACTCTGTTAACAACCCTCCACATGACAGCATCTGCTCGGCCATAGGTCTGTGCTGTGCCGGATATATCCTATCCAGCCCATGTGCCATAATTCCAACTGTATGAATAGAATTCTTCAGAGCTTCCTTATGTGCTGCACCATCTATCCCGTAAGCAAGACCACTAATAATCAAAGGATTATGTATCTGAAGATCCGCTATTAATGTTCTGCAGATCTCTTTTCCATAATCGGTGGAATTACGTGCGCCAACAATACTGATAACCTTGCTTGCATTCAGATCGGCATTCCCTTTAAAGTAAAGTAAAACAGGTGCATCAAAACAGTTTCTCAGGCGCCTGGGATAATCGTCATCAGTTAAAAACAAAGCCCTGATCTTATACTTCTCAATAAAAGTAATTTCCCTCTCCGCTCTTTTAAATTCCGAATGGTTTTTTATTAGCTGCAGAGTTTTAGGTCCGATACCCGGAATATGAGACAATGCTTTGCTTTTCTCTTTAAAAACTTCTTCAGCGCTTCCGCAATGGCTTATCAGGTTTCTGGCCAGAACCGGTCCCACACCGGACATACTTGAAAGAGCTATTTGATGTAGCAATGACATGGATAATTTGGATATATATTAATAAGCCTTGAAAATGAAGCTCAAATAAGAAACTCTGATTGGGGAAGCTGACTTTCTTTTAAAATTACAAATTTTATTGGGGGATATATACTACGTATTTTTTTTCAAAGTAATCTTCTTTAAAATATTGTGAAATAGGAATAAGTTCGGCCTTAAGCTTTGATTCCCTGATCTCTTCATCCAGATCACCACCCTTTAAGTAAAGTATGCCATTCTGAAGCGTGTTTACCGATTCTTTTAGGAATTTTCCTTTTATCCAGGGATAAAAATCATAAAGTTTTGTGACGGCCCTGGACACTACAAAATTGAATTTTTCATCAATCTGTTCTGCACGTGCATGAGTCGCCCTGACATTCTTTAAGCCACTGCTTGCTGACACTTCCTGAACCACCTTTATTTTTTTTCCGATTGAATCTACTAAATGAAAATCGGTTTCCGGAAATAAAATAGCAAGCGGTATTCCCGGGAACCCACCTCCCGTACCTACATCCAGAATTTTTTCGCCAGGCAAAAATGAAATAACCTTTGCTATCGCAAGTGAATGTAATATATGATGGAGATAAAGCATATCAATATCTTTTCTCGATATGAGGTTAATGCGGGCGTTCCAAAACCGGTACAGTGCGTCAAGCTCTTCAAACTGGTCTTTTTGTTTGGGGCTTAAAGATGGAAAATAATGGAAAATGATATCAGAAGTCACTTCTTAAATTGTTCTTTTTGCGGTTCATTACATGGGCTAATAGATCCCGGGCTCGGAATAGTTGTGCTTTTACTGTACCCAATGGAAGATCTAACTGTTTTGCTATTTCATCGTATGATTGTTCTTCAAAATACCTGAGTAAGATCAATGTACGATATCGCAAGGGCAATTGTTCCACGATATTCTTAAGTTTTTCATTCTCCTGTTTCTTAATCGAACTCTCCTCCGGATTTAAACTATCGGATTTTATCTGGAGCTGTCTGAGGTCTCCTTCTTCATCCGTTAGTGTATGCAAAGAAACAACATTCAGCCTCCTCTTCCGGATAAAATCAATGCAATTATTTGTTGCTATTCTAAACAACCAGGTACTAAAGGCAAAATCAGGCTTGTATTTATCTAAATTTTCAAATGCCTTTCCAAAAGTTTCCACTGTAAGGTCCATTGCATCGTCTTTATTATTGACCATTTTAAGGGCCATAAAGTAAATCGAGTCCTTATAGCGCTGCATCAGCTCCGCATAGGCTTTCTGCTCACCATCTTTTGCCCGGCAAACAAGGTTAAAATCATTCCTGGCATTTGCCGAAAAATTAGGATTTACTTCCATTCAACTCTTTTCTTGATTAATGTAATAAAGCTGAGAGCCATCACATAAAAGTAATAAATGAAATCAAATACCGGCAGCCACCAGATGAGATCCGGGTAATTTAGTTTTTTAAATACCGGTGTATAAACAATAAGCTGTACCGTCAGGCGAATTAAATATATGCCTGCTATAAGCCACCATTGGGCCTGTATAACTAACATAACGATCAAAAACACGTAAAAAAGAAAGCCTGAGCCTGCCAGCAGGCTTAACATTTTCTTATGTTCCCTTTTATAGGCCTTTCCTGCACCCTGATGTCTTAGTTTTTGTGAAATGAACTCAGAGAAAGTCCGTTTGGGTTCGGTCCAAACATGTGATTTTGGATGGATCTCAATACGTGTATTCAGGCTGGTCGCATTCTGATTCACAAAAAGATCATCATCCCCGGAAAGAATATGCATATGTGAAGCAAATCCTTTGCCTTTAAAAAAGAGGGACTTTTTATAGCCCATATTCCTCCCGACCCCCATATATGGAATTCCAGATAATGCAAAAGAAAGATAGTTTAAGGCTGTATAAAAAGTTTCAAACCTGATAAACCGGTTAAGAATGCCTCCCCTGCGTTCATAGGGAGAATATCCAAGAACGATCTCCGTGTTCCCCTTGAAATTGCTTTGCATCATTTTTAACCACTGGTCTGATGCCGGAACACAATCTGCATCAGTGAAAATCATGTTTTCATTTTTTGAAGCTTTAATTCCCAGGGTAGCGGCAAACTTCTTTCCATGTTTAAAGCGAGGATGGTCGTTAATAGTTACAACTTTTAAATTAGCATATTCAACAGCCAGATCCTGCAAAAACCAGTTAGAACCATCGTTTGAGCAATCGTTAACTACAATTACCTCAAAATCATTATGGTCCTGGGAAAGTATCGGAATTAGATTTTTTTGTAAATTATGCAGTTCGTTGCGTGCACAAATAATTATCGTTACGGGGTTTTCAACAATTTCCGCAGGTTCATCAATCTTAAAAGAAGCTAATTTTTGATGAATTACAAGGATGTAATACAATTGCAGGAAAAAACATATCTGAAGGGCAAAGAAAGTCGCAATATATAAATAATCCACGCGGTAAAATTCTTTTAATACGGTCTAAATTTCTGATTTTTCGTCTAACATACAGCATTCTTTTATAAAATAAACTGAAATGACCTTTTCTAAACAGTTGCTCACCCGACTGGAGTTTATATTTTACTATTTTTGCGGCTGTTTATTAAATACTGAATGAAATTTAAATTAGAGGCTTCAGACAAATTTTCTAAAGCGCGTGCGGGGGAAATAACTACAGAACACGGGCAGATCAAAACACCGATATTTATGCCTGTAGGGACTGCAGGCTCGGTGAAAGCTGTGCATCAGCGTGAACTTTCTGAAGATGTCAAAGCACAGATCATACTCGGAAACACTTATCATTTATACTTAAGGCCTGGCTTAAATACACTTGAGCTTGCCGGTGGCCTTCATAAGTTCATTGGCTGGGATAAACCCATATTAACAGATAGCGGCGGTTACCAGGTATATTCACTCTCCGCAGTACGGAAAATAAAGGAAGACGGTGTCACTTTCCGATCCCATATCGATGGATCAAAGCATTTATTTACACCTGAGTCGGTGATGGATACCCAACGCATCATTGGAGCGGATATCATCATGGCCTTTGATGAATGTACCCCGTATCCATGTGAATACGGCTATGCCCGTCGTTCGATGGAGATGACCCATCGCTGGCTGAAACGCTGCTGCGACCGTTTTGATACTACCGAAGCTAAATATGATTACACCCAAACATTATTTCCAATAGTTCAGGGATCCGTTTATAAAGATCTCAGGAAGCAATCTGCCGAAGTGATAGCCTCTTTTGAGAGGGAAGGAAATGCAATTGGCGGCCTTTCTGTTGGTGAGCCGGACGATGAAATGTATGAAATGACAGATATTGTTTGTGATATCCTACCAAAGGACAAACCACGCTATCTCATGGGTGTTGGTACGCCCATAAATATTCTGGAAAATATAGCACTTGGGATAGACATGTTCGATTGTGTGATGCCAACCCGTAATGCGCGCAATGGAATGCTGTTTACAAAAAATGGGATCATCAATATCAGGAATGAAAAGTGGAAGAATGATTTTTCACCAATTGAAGAGGAAAGCGATCTTTTTGCAGACAGAAACTATTCTAAAGCTTATCTTCGTCATCTGGCGCATTCAAAAGAGATCTTAGGTGCACAGATCGCAACCTTGCATAATCTGAATTTTTATCTGTGGTTAATAACTGAGGCCCGGGAAAAGATAATTGCCGGCGACTTTTACGACTGGAAGAATAAAATGGTAAAGCAATTAGCGCAACGCTTATAGGACATGATCAAGATCATCGACTGGTATATCATAAAAAAATACCTGGGTACTTTCATATTTACTCTGGCTATCTTTACGATTATCATTGTCATTTTCGATGTATCTGAAAAACTGGATGATTTCTTAAGGCATAAGGCCCCCGTATCAGAGATTATCTTCAGCTATTATGCTGGTTTTGTCCCTTTCTATCTTAATTTTCTATCGCCACTGATCAATTTCATAGCAGTAATATTTTTTACTGCTAAGATGGCCGACCAGACTGAAATTGTGCCCATTTTGAGCGGAGGGGTGAGCTTTAAGCGCTTTTTATGGCCTTATTTTATTGCTTCTACTGTTATTTTCATTGTGAGCCTGATCTTCAATCTGTTTATTATCCCGGAAACAAACGAGTTAAAAATCGATTTTGAGAACGTTTATGTTAATCCGAAATCTGATAATTCAAAGATGTATACACATATGCAGATCGATAAAGACAGTTATGTATATATTGAAAGTTTTGATAATAATCAGAAAACAGGTTATAAATTCTCTCTTGAAAAATTTTCAGGCCAGGACCTGAAGGAAAAGCTTGTTGCTGATAAGATCAGCTGGGATTCAGTGAAAATGAAGTGGATAATTGAGAATTATTCGATCAGAAAGATCGACGGGCTTAAGGAAAGTATGACTTCCGGCTTGCGCAAGGATACCACATTGGATATGCGGCCTAAAGATTTTGAAATCTATGACAATATCTACGAGGCAATGAATATGCGCGAATTAAATGAGCGTATCGAAAAGGAAGAAACACGCGGTACTGGAGTAATGACTGATCTTAAGCTCCAAAAATACAAACGCTTCGTTTATCCTTTCTCAACATTTGTTCTAACTCTGATGGGTGTTTCCCTGTCGTCACGTAAGGTTCGTGGCGGCATTGGACTACCATTGGGAATAGGTATCTTTTTGAGTTTCGCGTACATCATATTCATACAATTTTCCACCATGTTCGCTTTAAAAGGCGGGCTGCCCCCTCTTTTAGCAGTGCTGATCCCTAATATCATATTTGGGATACTTGGCATATATCTTTTGATAAAAGCCCCTAAATAGCTTTACATGTTATCTGATACACAGCCCGCGATCAGACGCAACCTGATCATATTACATCTGACTGTTTTTGTATGGGGCTTCACCGGCATACTTGGGGCATTAATTTCTGTTTCCGCAACACATCTGGTCTGGTACCGTGTACTAATTGCATTTATAAGTTTGTTTGCTTACTTCCGCTTTAAGCGGATCTCTATAAAAGTATCTAAAGAAACCTTTCTCAAACTTTTTTTTACCGGTGCTATTGTTGCCTTGCACTGGATACTATTTTTCCAGTCAATTAAATCTTCAACTGTTTCGGTTGCCCTGGTATGCCTGTCATCATTAACTCTTTTTACAGCGATACTGGAACCGCTACTGAAACGTCAGAAAATTTCCAGGCTTGAAATCTTTATCGGGCTGCTGATCATAAGTGGGATCTACATGATTTTTACGTTTGAAACACGCTATACCATTGGGATTATCAGCGGATTGCTGAGCGCATTATGTGCAAGTATTTTCTCTATTATAAATTCAAAACAAATCCAACACCGGCCTGCACCCATTATAAGCTTCTATGAGCTGATCGGCGCCTGGGTATGGGTTTCTATTTATTTATTTATTTCGGACGGCTATACGGCTTCTATGAGCCTCAACTTTCCGGATCTTATGTACTTATTGCTCCTTGGAACGGTTTGCACCTCTATTGCCTATGTTGCGGGAGTTGCAGTAATGAAAGAACTTTCAGCTTTCAGAGTTGCTCTCATTACAAACCTTGAGCCGGTGTACGGGATAATTTTAGCTTTTATTTTCTTTGGGAAAAGAGAGCAGATGACCTTGGGATTCTATGCCGGAGCGATCATAGTTATGAGTGCAATCTTCATGTATCCCTTCATAAAAAATCGAAAACCGAAAATAAAAAAGTCAAAATAATCCGGTAATCTGAGAGCATATTTTTACACTAAGGTCAAAATATTACCCGGCAATCCTTCAAGTGATCAAGCATTAAAAAAGTATCAAAATTTTAATAATATTCCAGCCTGTCAAAATATCCGGCACAAAAGAAAATGGATTTTTTATTAAGCTTCAGGTCTTCAAAAATCCAGCCCCTAAATTCTATGCTTCTTTAAATCCTCTGTTTAATTCAAACATAATAGCTGAATAAATAATCACAATAAGATTTCTGTTCAGCAAAAGTTTACAATCGTATCAGGGTAAATTTCAAATCAGGAAAATTTCACATCCACTTTCAAGGGGAGGGGGGCAAAGAAAATCTAAGGATTACTGAACAAATCAATTCATAATAATAATCGTATTTTCATGAAAAATTAAAAAGACATAGTGTACCTCAATGGAATTTTTATGTCATCAGCCAGATTCCGGCTAAAGGATTAAAAATGATACAATTCATGTTCAAATTTATGTTTCTTGGTACTTATTCTCTCCTTATTTATTAATTACAAGTCTTTAAAAATCAATTATTTAATACATCATAACTAATTAATAAGATCAGATAATAAGATATTTGAAATTTAAAAATAACTAACAATATTAGCAAATGCATGAAATGAGCCACGATAGATACATTAAAATATTGTATATCAGCATATTTACACCGATTATATTACTATTTAATTCATATAGTGCATATTCACAGGTTTTTGACAGTGAGCAGAACCCCCCTGGTGTACATTGGAGCCAGATTAATACAGAAAATTTCCAGCTCATTTATCCAACAGAGATAGAAGCTGAAGCTCAAAGAATGGCTAATACACTGGAGCATGTTATCACGAGCATAAGTCAGTCACTTAACAAAAAGCCCCGCAGAATCTCTGTTATTTTACAGAACCAGGGCATAGTTTCCAATGGCTTTGTGCAGCTTGCACCACGCCGTTCAGAGTTATTTACTACCCCACCCCAGAACCTCGAATTCCAGGATTGGTTGAATAGTGTGGCGGTACATGAATTAAGGCATGTAGTTCAATTTGATAAATTGACCGGACAGCTAAAGGCCCCGTTCTTTGAGGAATTAGCACTTGCAATATTTGGCATCACACTACCACCATGGTTCTATGAAGGGGATGCCGTGGGAATAGAAACTGCACTCAGTCATGCGGGTCGGGGAAGGCTGCCGGACTGGGAGTTAATTTTTCGAACAAATACACTAAGTAAGCATTTGTATTCCTACTCTAAAGATTATTTCGGATCGGTTAAAGACCCTACACCGGGTTATTACCAGCTGGGCTATTTTATGACAACCAAACTGCGGAGAGACTTCGGAAAGGATATACTTGACAGCATTATGAGCCGGGTATCAAACAACCCTATCCGCCCTTACAGCCTGAGCAATTCGATAAAGAAATTTACGGGTCTTAACTCCCGTACACTTCATGACTCCACCGTTGCAGAGCTAAAGCGATTATGGCAGAAGCAGGCGGATGAGCTAAGCACCATATCTTATCCCGCCCTGAATAAACGAACAGATAAGTACCCTGCAGATTATCTGCTTCCTGTTGCGACAGAATCGGACGATATTATTGTTTTGAAACACAGTAAGGCAAGAACTGCGGCTTTCGTCAGAATTGATGCGGCTGGCAATGAACATTTGCTTCTGAACATAGGCTACCAGATGGAAAGCAACTTTAAATACTCAGCCGGAAAAATTGTTTGGGATGAATTCCGTTATGATACCAGGTTTCAAAAACGTTCATTTAATGTCATAAATATCTATGATATAAACAAAGGAGAGTACAAGCAATTAACTCATAGAAGCCGCTTATTTTCACCCTGCCTCTCCCCCGATGGTAAAAGTATAGCAGTTATTAAGATCGGGCTGGACAATGCCTTTAAACTTGTTGAATTAGATGCTAAAACAGGTAAAGAGATCAGATCATATCCTAACGTTTATAATTATTTCTTACAAACGCCGGCGTTTAATAATGAAGGGGATAAGTTGATAAGCGTTGCTGTAAGTAAGGAAGGGGCGGCACTTTTAGAGACCAGCAGGACTGACGGCAGCAGCCGGATTATATTCCCGTTTCAGAGACAACAACTATCCAGACCTGTATACGTAAACCAAAACATAATCTTTTCTGCACATTACAATGGGCTGAACAACATTTACAGCATAAGCCCCGGTTCACAATCAATAAGAGCCCTGACTTCAGTCCCATTCGGTGCAGCGAATCCTTCTTATAGTTCGCGTACAAAGAAACTGCTTTTTAATAATTATCAGATCAGGGGTTACGATGTTGCGGCTGTCTCCTTAAGCGGTGTTCAGGGTCCTCCACTCTCGAATATCCACGACACATTCATTAATTATGCTGCTCCCCTGGTCAGACAGGAAGGCGCTTCATCCGTATTGGATTCTGTTCCTGCAATTAAATATCCGGTCAAACCCTACCGGGAGCTGAAAAACCTGTTTTACTTCCACAGCCTCTCGCCAATTGCCGAAACAAACGGCAATGATGACGATTCTAAGTTAGGCTTGAACTTAAAGTCGGCCAACAAGCTAAACACACTCGATTTCTATGCGGGCTATCAGTTTAATACCGGATTAAAACGAAGCGAATACCTGGCAGGCTTTACATATAAGCGCTTCTATCCTATTCTTGACGTGAAGTATACTAACCAGGCCCACCTTTTATATACCAGGCAAACTATAGGGAATGTAAGCACTCTGGTCCCGGTTAACTGGAGGGAGAATTTTATGGAATTAGGATTGGAGGTTCCATTTGTCTTCAATGGTCTTAACAAAACATATCATATGGGTTTCAAGGGCTCCAGTAGTTATACGTCAAGGTATGAGGTACAAAATCAACCCGGCAACTTCATAAGCAAACTGAGATTTCCTCTCGAATATATGGTGTACATGAACCGGAATACACAAAGAAGTGCCAGGGATCTCGCACCGCGCTGGGGACAGAATTTCTCTTTGTCTTATCACCATCTTCCTTTTGAGGATAAGGTCAATGGCACACTGTTATCTTTCCGGAGCACCTTTTATACTCCGGGTATCCTGCTTAATCACTCTTTTCAGGCAAGTTTTAATTATCAGCAAAACACTGACATTTACGAATTCAATATCGACATCCCAAAAATAAGCGGCTACAATCACCTGATGCCGGTAAAGGGACTCCGCAATACCCTCCTTCTCGATTATCGCTTCCCTTTATTTTACCCTGACGCAGAGCTCGGTCCCCTGGCTTATATCAAACGGATTAAAGGGGGCTTCTTTGCCGATTTCGAGAACGTTGGTAAGGGCTCTGCCTTTGAACCAAGGACCTATGGTGTTGAACTTAGATCCGACATGAACCTTTTAAGATTTTATTTGCCAAATTTTGACCTGGGAGGTAAACTGATATTTGTAAATGATAAGACCCGGAAAGATCCCATTTTCGAGATCAGTTTCAGCTATGATTATTAATGCGGATTTAATCCCGCAGGGTTTTACGAATTTTCAATTTAAATTCATCATTGATAGTTTTATAAAATCAAAATCCGATATTCGAAAAGCTTTATATCAGAAAAATGGGTTTTAAAACAATTTTTATTATTGTCGTTTCCGTTTTAGTCACAATTATCCTCATGAATAATACGGATGAAATTAATTTCTGGATTTTCGGGGACGCGAGGATACCCAAATTAGTTATTCTCGGAGTAATGTTCGGATTAGGTCTGATTGTGGGCTTCATGGCAGGGAGATCTCGCCTGGCAGTGGTGGCACCAACTACTGACATGGAACAACGACACAAAGAAGAACATAATGATAAGCGCGATCAATTAAGTGAAGAAGATCGTAACTATATCGAATAACACGTAAATTCGTTTCTGATGCTCATCATATTTTTCAGATTAGAAAGTCCATTCCTCCACTTTATATCAGGAAAATAGCCAAATAAATAGCAGCAAAAAGCCAAATTTTTTGTATCGAAAACTATACATTTTTTAAGTTTAAAATCACGATTTGGCTGCCTTAAGGCAGTTTATGCACTCTTTTTATAATTCTTTCCACCATTTTGCCTAAAAAGACAAATTGGTTTATAAATTGACGTATTACCTGACAATAAATAGTTCGTTATGAAAAAGTCATACACAAACAGGTTAAAAAGATCTTCAGAGTTTCAGATGAAACTTTTCTGGATGTTCACATTCATTTTACTTCTGGCAACATTTATTAACTCCTGCAATCCTGTGAAGGTATAAATGCCGGTTGTAAATATAAATTGGAGCTTATGCACGCCTGATCCGGCAATTCAGGATGAGGTATATTATTGAATAAATTTTCAATTTTTGTTCAATTTAGAGGTGTATACCTATTTTTTTTAAGAATTAATATATAATTAGTCTTCATACTTGAACCCCATAGAAGACCACATTATTCTGTTCCAGCTCAGGCAACTTCACTTCTTTTTTGAATATTCCGTATACAGAAGAACCACTCCCACTCATTGAGGCATATAATGCCCCATTTTTATATAAAGCTTCTTTGATCAATGCTATGACCGGATATTTAATGCCCACAGTTTCTTCAAAATCATTACTTGTAAATGACCTCCATTCTTCAACAGGCAATTTAACCAGATCAGTTAAAGATTTTGCCGGCTTCCCGGGACTGATCCCTTCGTAGGCTTCAGCAGTTGAAATCTGTATGGGCGGCATTACAAGCACAATGTAATAAGCACTTAGATCGATATTTACCGGTTCAAATTTATCTCCGCGTTCAAATGCAAAAACCGGTTTATTCTGAATAAAAAAACTGCAATCGGAGCCCAGCTGTGATGCATATTCTTCCATTGTGCCTTTATTAAGGCCAAGATTAAACTTTTCATTGATGAGCTTTATAAAAAATGATGCATCTGCAGAACCTCCTCCCAGTCCGGCGCCTATTGGAATGTGTTTGTGCAGATGTATCTGAACAGGCGGCAGTTTGAAATCTTTAGAAATAAGATGATAAGCCTTAAGACACAAATTATGATCAGGATCACCTGGAATAGCCAGGCCCGAAGATGCAAATGAAAGTAGCTGTGAATCAATCACTTCCAACGCATCCATGATTGCGACAGGATAAAATATGGTCTCAATGTTATGATAAGCATCGGGCCTCCGGTTGATTATATTTAAACCGATATTAATTTTTGCATTTGGAAATACGATCATATTGTAAACATCCGGCTATATTTATGAACAATAATAGGATGCCAAAATTACATTTATTTTATTTGCGTGAAAGTTGAACGTTTTACGTTGTACGTTATACGTCCCAGCAACACTAACAACTAACAACTAACAACTAATGAAACAATATTTGAACCTAATGGAGCATGTGCTGAATAACGGCACCCAAAAACACGACCGTACCGGCACGGGCACAATCAGTGTTTTTGGCTACCAGATGCGCTTTGATCTCCAGAAGGGCTTTCCGCTGGTCACCACAAAAAAAATACATCTTCGTTCTATCATACATGAACTGATCTGGTTTTTGAAGGGGGAAACCAATATCAAATATCTCAAAGAAAATGGAGTCAGCATCTGGGATGACTGGGCTGACGAGAACGGCGAACTGGGTCCGGTTTACGGCTCACAATGGCGGTCATGGCCAAAACCTGACGGGGGTCATATCGACCAGATCAGCGATGTTATCCGTCAGATAAAGCAGAATCCGGATTCGAGACGACTTATAGTATCTGCCTGGAATGTTGCAGAGATCGAAAATATGGCTCTCCCTCCCTGCCATAGCTTTTTCCAGTTTTATGTTGCCGATGGAAAATTAAGCTGCCAGCTATACCAGAGGAGTGCTGATATTTTCCTTGGTGTTCCATTTAATATTGCTTCATATGCCCTGCTTACCATGATGGTGGCACAGGTTTGCGGACTTAAGACGGGAGATTTTATCCATACCCTGGGTGATGCTCATTTGTACAATAACCATCTGGATCAGACAAGGCTGCAGTTAAGCCGCGAATGCAGGCCGCTCCCTGAAATGAAATTAAATAAGGATATCACCAATATCTTTGATTTCAAATTTGAAGACTTTACACTTGAAAATTACGATCCCCATCCTCATATAAAAGGGGAAGTAGCCATATAATGATCAATAAAAACCGCGCATGACTTTAAACCTGATAGTAGCAGTAGATGAAAGGAACGGGATCGGCAAGAACAACCAATTGCCCTGGCATTTGCCTGCAGATCTGAAGCATTTTAAAACACTCACCACCGGTCATCCCATTATCATGGGACGCAAGACCTTCGATTCCATTGGTAAGGTTCTGCCAAACAGGCGAAATATTATAATCAGCAGGCAGAATGAATTGAAAATCACAGCAGCAGATGTCTGCAATTCACTTGAACAGGCCTTAGTGCTTTGCAAAAATGAAGAAGATGTATTTGTTATAGGCGGAGCCCGGATTTTTGACGAGGCCCTTCCACTGGCCGATGTTTTATATTTAACACTTATCCATCATAACTTCGATGCAGATACATTCTTTCCAAAAATAGATAAGGATGAGTGGAAAGAAGCGGAAAGTGTCCGGTATGAGCCTGATGAGAAAAATGCGTATCCTTATACATTCATCAAATACAGAAGATCCAGATAAAATTCTGCTGACAAGGAACGACAATACTGATATTTTCTGTATTAAAGAAGTTCAAAAAACAAAAATTTAATTAGCTTTGCCGTCTTAACCAAAACAGGCTTAAATCAACATTAATAGACAATTAAAATAAAATGCAAGGTAAAGGACTAGTTAAATTCGCCGCAATAGCATTATCAATTGCGTGTTTATATTCCCTCTCGTTCACATGGATAGCGAATAAAGTTGAAAAGGATGCCAGAGAGTTTGCGAAAGGAAACCCGCAAAAAGAGAATGCTTACCTTGATTCGGTAGCATCTGTGCCTGTTTTTAGCAGTCTGAGCTATATAACCTATGAATACGCCAAACAAAGGGAAATACCCCTTGGATTGGATCTTAAAGGTGGTATGAACGTTACTATGGAGATCGCATTAAGCGACATGGTGCGAAACCTTGCCAATAAAAGCACTGATGCAAACTTTAATGCTGCTATCCGGAATGCCGAGAAAGCAGTTGCACAGGGCGACAATGATTTCATTGCTGCTTTTGGAAGAGAGTTTGAAAAAATAAGTCCGCAAGGAAAATTAGCTCCCCTATTTGCCACGAAGGAAAATTCAGCCAATATTAAAATAGATGCCGACAATCAGACTGTTTTAAATTTCCTTAAAAAATCTGCGGATGGCGCAGTGGATCTTTCCTTTAATATCCTTCGCACACGTATCGATAAATTCGGTGTTACCTCTCCGAACATTCAAAGGCAACAGGGAACAAACCGGATCCTTATTGAATTACCAGGTGTTTCTGAACAGGATCGGGTTCGTAAGCTATTACAGGGCTCAGCAAAACTTGAATTCTGGGAAACTTATGATAACACCGAGATCTTTAGTTTATTACAGAATGTAAACAGCATTTTAGCATCAACAAAAAAATCAACTGATACTGCTGCTGTACCTGCACTTACCCAGGACACCTCAAAAAGTAAACTCGCCGGACTAACCAAAAAAGACAGCAGTTCGGTTGACAGTGCTGCTGCCCTGACTAAAGTTCAGACTGAACAGGCTAAGCAAAACCCTTTGTTTGCAGTGTTAAACCCTGCAACTTTTCAGGGCCAGGATGGTCAAACAAGTTTACGCCCGGGACCTGTAGTTGGTTATGCAGCATTAAAAGATACAGCAAAAGTCAACGCCTACCTGGCTTCACCGGAAGTAAAATCTGTGATACCACAGAATATAAAATTATACTGGGGAGTAAAACCTATGACTCCGGAAAGCAAGGTTTTCGAATTATATGCATTAAAGTCCAGTAATCTAGCTGGCGGACCAGCATTGGAAGGAGATGTCATATCTGATGCCCGTTCTGATTACGATCAGCGTGGTAACCCTGAAGTTGTTATGGTAATGAACAGTGACGGTGCCCGTGCATGGAGGACCTTAACTGCTGCTGCATCAGCAGATCCGAACAATAAAAAAAGCGTCGCTATTGTACTCGATAATTTAGTATATTCTGCTCCAACAGTTCAGGGCGAGATCCCTAATGGTATATCATCTATCAGCGGAAGCTTTAAAGTAGAAGATACACAGGATCTTGCAAACGTATTGAAAGCAGGAAGGTTACCTGCACCTGCTAAAATTGTCAGTGAATATATCGTAGGACCATCTCTTGGTGCTGATTCAATATCATCAGGTTTAATATCTACAATAGCTGGTATCATTGTGATCCTGCTGTTTATG
>CAYHRC010000021.1:0-16162 GCA_964358565.1 uncultured Sphingobacterium sp.
TTCCTAGTTCTGACAAAGCATTTTCTATTGAATCGACTTCTGAGCCTCTGAAATAATCAAATACCTCATCCTGTCTGTCTTCTTCGATAATTTCATCGATATAATAATTCAGATTGAGCTTGGTTCCCGAATTAACAATGGTTTCTAATTCCTTTAAGATCTCATCATATGATATACCTTTCGCTGATGCGATATCTTCCAAAGCTATTTGTCTGTCAATATTCTGAATAATCGAAACTTTTAGGGCCGACTTATTAGCGGCACTTTTGATCACCAGATCAACCGGGCGATCAATTTCATTATCATCAACATATTTCCTGATAAGATCCACAAAAGGCTGGCCGAATTTCATTGCTTTACCTGAACCTACTCCATGTATCTGTTTCAATTCATCCAAAGATACCGGATAATGGGTACACATTTCATCCAGTGAAGGATCCTGAAATATAACGAATGGCGGCAGATTTTTTTGCTTGGCGATCTTTTTTCGCAGGTCTTTAACCATCAGTAGGAGCGCGGTATCAAGGGCTCCGCTTTGCTGCATAGAGTCTTCAACTTCATCCTCAGCAGTGTCCATCAAATAATTTAATATGAATTTAACAGAATACGGGTTCTCTATAAAAGCCTTTCCGGATCTGGTTAATTTTAAAAGACCATAATTATCGACATCCTTCTTTACGAAATTATTCAGGACTGTCTGTCGCATCAGTGATTTCCAAAGGATCTCACCTGCCTCTTTACCTGAGCCAAAAAGCGGAAGCTTATCGTGTCCGTATGAAGAAACCTGGGCATTATCAACGCCCATCATAATATTGATAATATACTGATCGTCAAACTTTTCGCCAAAATCTCTGATGAGAGTCAGGACTTTCAAAAGCGGTGCTTCAGCATCAAAATACTTCTTCGGATGCCTGCAATTATCACACATATTATTGCAACCTGTTTCATTGAAATTTTCCCCGAAATAATGAAGTATCTGTTTACGCCTGCACACAGAAGATTCCGCGTAGTCAATTACTTCCTTTAATATCTGGGTTCCTATTTCTCTTTCGGCAACAGGTTTATCCTTCATGAATTTGGTAAGCTTGTCAATATCTTTCTGAGAATAAAAAGCAACACAGATGCCTTCCCCGCCATCACGGCCAGATCTGCCCGTCTCCTGGTAATAGCCTTCCATGCTCTTTGGAATATCATGATGGATCACATAACGCACATCAGGCTTATCGATACCCATACCAAATGCAATTGTAGCTACAATTACATCCACGTCTTCCATAAGAAAATTATCCTGGGTCTCTGCACGGGTCTTAGGATCAAGACCTGCATGATAAGGTAAAGCCTTTATACCGTTCAGTTTCAGCGCTTCTGCGACTTCCTCAACTTTTTTCCGGCTTAAGCAATACACTATGCCCGATTTACCAGCATTCATTTTAGCATATCTGACAATTTCTTTGATGACATCCCGCTTTGCACGTACTTCATAAAATAAATTGGGCCTGTTAAATGAGGACTTGAAAAGACTAGCGTTATTCATCTGAAGATTTTTCTGAATATCCTGCTGAACTTTAGGTGTTGCCGTTGCTGTCAGGGCAATGATGGGGATATTATCACCAATATTGTCTATAACCTGGCGTATCTTTCTATATTCGGGGCGAAAATCATGTCCCCATTCAGAGATACAATGCGCCTCATCGACCGCAACAAAGGAGATAGAGATGCCCCTTAAAAATTCAACATTCTCTGCTTTCGTTAAAGATTCAGGTGCTACATAAAGAAGCTTTGTTTTTCCATTGGTAACATCTTCTTTGACTTTAGTGATCTCGGATTTATTCAGGGAAGAATTTAGAAAATGAGCGATACTGTCTGTTCCGCCAAAGGCTCTCAACTGATCCACCTGATTTTTCATCAGGGCTATTAAAGGAGAAATAACAATAGCAGTACCCTCACTCATAAGCGCTGGCAGCTGGTAACAGATAGATTTACCACCGCCAGTTGGCATTATAACAAAGGTGTCTTTCTTCTGAAGTATGCTGGTTATAATCGCTTCCTGATCACCCTTAAAGTTATCAAAGCCAAAAAAATTCTGTAGATTATCAAAAAGGGATTTGTTTATTTCCATTGTTTAGCTGGAAAAATTTGAAAATGGGTCATAATAATATTCAAAATAATATATTTTTGCGATAAATTATCTTTTTGTGTAAAAAAAAATCTAATTGAAAAGCAACATTGAAATAATTGAACTTGCCAAAAAGACACTTCTAACTGAAGCGCAAGGCATCATCCGGCTGTCAAACCTCTTAAACGAAGATTTTTCGGAAATAGTACATCAAATTTTATACCTAAATGCCCGCGTAATAGTAACAGGAATAGGAAAAAGCGCAATTATCGCTCAAAAGATTGTTGCAACATTCAATTCGACAGGAACGCCTGCCATTTTTATGCATGCGGCAGATGCGATTCATGGGGATCTTGGAATGATCCAGCAGAAAGATCTGGTGATCTGTATCTCTAAAAGCGGTAATACACCAGAGATCAAAGTATTGATTCCTTTGTTGAAAATGGCTGGTAATAAGCTAGTTGCGATGGTAGGTGATGTAGAATCGTTTTTAGCAAAGCAGGCAGACTGGATTTTGGATACTTCCGTGGAGACTGAGGCTTGTCCGCATAACCTGGCTCCAACAAGCAGCACTACTGCCCAAATGGCGATGGGTGACGCATTGGCAGTTTGTTTACTCGAATGTCGTGAATTTACAAGCAAAGATTTTGCAAAGTACCATCCGGGCGGCTCTTTAGGAAAGCGTTTATATCTTAAAGTAGGTGACCTTTCTGCGCAGAATGAAAAGCCCGAGGTGACTTCAAAAGCCTCGGTAAAAGAAGTGATCATTGAGATCACAAAAAACAGATTAGGTGCTGTAGCTGTTGTTGACAATGGACAGCTTGCAGGAATAATTACTGACGGCGACATACGGAGAATGCTTGAAAAAAACAGTACCATTGCAGGATTAACCGCCGAGGATATAATGACCCGCTCACCCAAGCATATTGATAAAAATGAACTTGCAGTCAACGCCCTTGAAGTTTTGCGCGTTAATAACATCACCCAAATCCTGGTTGGATCAGATACAAAATTTGAAGGATTTGTTCATCTTCACGACCTGTTAAATGAAGGTATTATTTAACAGTATTTAACTATAGCATGAAAAATAATTACGCTCTAATCATGGCAGGTGGCATTGGCAGTAGATTTTGGCCAATTAGCCGCACGGCCCATCCCAAGCAATTCATCGATATTTTAGGAACAGGAAAAACCCTTATACAACAAACCTATGAGCGCTTTCTGAAAATAGTCCCGAAAGAAAATATTTTTATTCTTACCAACGAAACGTATGCTGCATTGGTCATGGAACAGATTCCATTATTAGATGAAAGCCAGATCATAGGTGAGCCGATCATGCGCAATACAGCGCCATGCATTGCATACGGTTGCCACAAGATCCGTAAGCTAAATCCGGATGCTTTGATCGTTGTTGCACCTTCCGATCATCTGATCGTTGACACAGAAGAATTTGTAAAAAGTATCAATAAATCCCTGGATACGGCTTCAAAACATGACTGCCTGATCACCCTGGGAATCAAACCGTCAAGGCCCGATACCGGATATGGTTACATTCAATTTAATACAAAAAAGATTGAGGACGACTTTTATATGGTTAAGACCTTTACCGAGAAGCCAAGTGCAGAATTAGCGGGTACGTTTGTTCAAAGCGGTGATTTTTTATGGAATGCAGGAATTTTTGTATGGTCGGTTAAGAATATTTTAAGGTCATTTGAAAAGCACCTGCCTGAAATGAATGATATATTCAATGAAGGTGAATCGCTTTATAATTCAGATAAAGAGCGCGAGTTTATTCAATCAGCCTTTTCTCAGTGTACCAATATCTCAATTGATTATGGCATCATGGAAAAAGCTGATAATGTCTATGTGCTGCCATCCGAGTTTGGCTGGTCAGATCTGGGGACCTGGGCCTCTGTTTATGATTTATCTGAAAAGGATTATGTAGGTAATGCAGTTATCCCGTCAGAAAGGGTAATCATGTATGATTCCTCGAATTGTATGGTCAAGGTACCTAAAGAAAAACTTGTTGTTTTACAGGGCCTTCATGATTTTATCGTCGTTGAAGATAATAATACCTTACTTGTCTGTCCGCGTGATCAGGAGCAGGAGATCAAACAAATTGTAGCAGACGTAAAACAGCGCTTTGGGGCCGACTTTATTTAGCGATCATTTTTTGTCTCACTGCTTCATATAATAATATACCGGCAGAAACAGAGACATTCAATGATTCGATCTCTCCAAACATGGGTATTTTAGCCAAATGATCAGATATACGTATAAGGTCTGTAGAAATTCCATTCTCCTCTGATCCCATGATCACTGCTGTAGGGACTGTATAGTCAGGCTGGTACAGGTAATCATTTGTTTTTTCGGTACATGCAACCAGTTGAAGGCCTGATTCCTGCAAAAACTTTGCCGTCCGGACTAAGCTCTCATGCCTGCAAACCGGAATCTTATATAAGGCACCTGCCGAGGTCTTTATAGCATCGGGGTTTATTTGTGCAGAACCCTTGGCGGGTACAATCAGAGCATGAACACCAGCACACTCCGCTGTTCTGGCGATGGCTCCAAAATTCCGCACGTCTGTAATGCCGTCAAGCATTAAAATAAGCGGTACCTCTCCCCTTTCATAAATTGCAGGAATTATATTCTCTATTTTATCATAAGTTATGGGAGAAATAAATGCCACCGCCCCCTGATGATTTTTCGGGGTTAATCGATTTAGCTTTTCAACAGGTACCAGCTGAAATCCAATTTCATGCTCTTTAAGTAAAGCACGCAACTCCAGAATGATATCACCGGTAAGCCCCCTTTGCAGGTAAAGACTTTCTATCTCTTTTCCGCTTTTGATCGCCTCGATCACTGCCCTGATCCCAAATACCATTTGGTTTGACTCATGCGGAGGAAATTCGCGTCTCCTGTTAAAAGAGTTAGTGTTCATTAGTATTGATTTTATGAATTGGCGAAGTTAGATATAATTTCTATTTTCACCGGAATGGGCATAATTATTTAAGGCTTATTGAAGGTTATTAACATCGAAAAAAGTTATTAACATCCGTTATAATATAAATCTATTACATTAAAGCTCCCCGATTTAATATCTTTTCAACATTTGATATTAATAAAATAGTGATTGTAGGCGCTGATTCATAATAGTGTGTTTTGCTAAAAAAATTCGTTGTGAAAAACTAAAAATACGGGGGGGCATTTTTTGTATACTTTTGTTGTTATGAGTTTAGATAAGGACCAGGAATTTAGTAAAACCAACAAAAATAACTTCTCAGGTGAGCGCCGCAACCGGCTTAGCACAATGGCCAGCGGCCTAGGTAAATTACCTCCACAGGCATTAGATTTGGAGGAGGCCGTTTTGGGAGCTTTAATGCTCGAAAAGGATGCCCTTTCAGCTGTGATAGATATACTGAAGCCTGATGTTTTTTATAAAGACAGTCATCAGAAAATTTTTGGAGCTATACAAGCCCTGTTTCAAAAATCATCTCCTATTGATATTTTAACTGTTACCGCTCAGCTAAGGCAACAAGGTGAACTGGAAATGATTGGTGGTGCTTATTATATCACCGAACTTACCAACCGCGTAGCATCGGCAGCAAACATTGAATACCATGCACGAATAATTTCACAAAAGTTCATACAGCGTGAACTTATCCGTATATCAACTGAAATCATCAGTAATGCTTACGAGGATACGACGGATATATTCGACCTCCTGGATCATGCAGAGAAAAATCTGTTTGACATTGCTCAGAATAATTTGCGAAGGGATTCAAGAAAGATGGATGATATCATCCGGGAATCCCTTGAAAATCTTGAAAAAATTAAGGATAAGGTTGACGGGCTTACAGGTGTCGCTTCGGGTTTCACTGCCCTTGACCGGATAACCTCTGGCTGGCAGCCATCCGATCTTGTTATTATTGCAGCAAGACCGGCAATGGGTAAAACAGCATTCGTATTAAGCTGTGCCCGTAACGCTGCTGTCCAGTTTGGTAAGCCAGTCGTCTTTTTTTCACTGGAAATGTCCTCGGTCCAATTGGTTAACCGTTTGATATCCGGGGAAACCGAAAAAGAGCAGGAAAAAATAAGAAAAGGGCATTTAGCAGAATGGGAATGGCAGCAGCTGCATTCAAAGATCGGTAAACTAACCGAAGCTCCCTTATTTATTGACGATACTCCTGCATTG
Source organism: uncultured Sphingobacterium sp. (assembly GCA_964358565.1). GTDB lineage: Bacteria > Bacteroidota > Bacteroidia > Sphingobacteriales > Sphingobacteriaceae > Daejeonella. The sequence goes on from CAYHRC010000021.1 coordinate 6,312, forward strand.
AATATTTTTGAATTCAGGGCAAAGTGCCGCCGTTTAAAAGCCCAGTATGATATCCAGATGATCATCATTGATTATCTGCAGCTCATGCATGGAAAAAGTGATGGCAAAGGAGGAAATCGTGAACAGGAAATTGGCAGCATATCCAGGGCGCTGAAATCCGTAGCAAAAGAGCTGAACGTTCCCGTTATTGCCCTTTCTCAATTAAGCCGGGCTGTTGAAAATCGTCCGGGCGGAAGTAAAAAGCCAATGCTCTCCGATCTCCGGGAATCCGGGTCAATTGAGCAGGATGCAGATATGGTACTCTTTCTTTACCGGCCCGAGTATTATGGTTTGACTGAAGATGAACAGGGCCGATCAACGGTTGGTATCGGGGAAGTTATTGTGGCTAAACACCGTAATGGTGAAACGGGTACCGTGCCTTTACGCTTCGTTGGAAAGTTTGTGAAATTCGTTGACCTTGAAGAAGATTTTAGCAGTCCATCGTCAGGCAATCCAAATCCGTTTGCGGGGATTGCACCATCGCAGGATTTTGAGAAACCAAACAACTTTATCATCCGGCCTTCACGAATGGATGACATGGACGATGAGCCTCCATTTTAAAATGAACAGCCCCATTTAAATAAAAGGAATTTAACAAAAACAAGCTCGCATGAAACATGCGGGATTGTTTTTTATAAGAACAAGCCAATTAAGAGGCCTCCCAGGATGAGGAATGGTGTTCTTATCCGTGTGAAAACCAGCAGGAGAAAAGTGCCCAGAACAATGCTCATGGAAAAGAGATTTATTCCAATGGGCGGTATAAGGAGTAAAAAAGCTGCACCCATAAATCCTACAGATACTGCATTTATCCCCGAAAGGGAATTTTTTATTCTGGTTATTTTCTTCAGGTCATTCCAGAAAGGAACAATGAATAATATCAGGATCACTCCTGGCAGGTTAATGCCTAAAACTGCGATTACGCTCCCTAATATTTGACCATATACGCCGTAGCCAGCATTTTTGAGGGTCATGCCCCCAACAAAAGAAGTGAAAGAAAATGTTGGACCCGGTAAAGCCTGTTGCAGTGCATAGCCTGAAAGAAATTGATCGGAAGTAAGGTAAGCCTTCATTTCAACAAACTCTGTGAACATAAACGGCACCAGAACCTGCCCTCCCCCGAATATCATTATACCATTCCGATAGAAATTTTCAAACAAACGAATAGGTAAACTAAAAGGTGAAGTCCGGTTAATTATTGCTCCTAAAGCAGCAAAAAATAATAAAACACCAATAAAATAAGCAATCTTACGGGGGTTAACATTGGAAAAAAGCTTTACCCTCAGGTCATTTTCCTCCATCTGGGTATCAATCGCAGATGATACGATACCTCCTATCAGAATAAGTATGGGAAATGCATAAGCATTTCTTAGAATGAGTGTTGCAATTAATGATCCGCCAGCAAGCCATAAGGCTGTCCTGGTCTTGATGATTGCCCGCCCGAAGGTGTACGCTGCAAATGCAACTATACCCACTGCGATAGGTTGAATGACCTTTAAAACATCTTCAAATTTCGCCTTCTGGCCTAAAAAGGTATAACTTAATACCGCAAGGCACATTAATGCAGTTGATGGAAATATCCAGATGAGAAAAGTAGCCAGTGCTATCGGCAATCCACCAACCTTATAAGCTATACCGACCAATGTTTGTGTTGAAGAAGGACCTGGCAAAATCTGGGTTAATGCATTTAACTCCAGCAGCTCTTTTTCTGAGATATATCTGCGTTTATTCACAAAGTTTTTAAGCATCATGCCTATATGAGCCTGTGCACCACCAAATGCTGTGAGGGTATACCATATTACATCGCTCAGAAAGATCAGATGGCGTTTACTCAGCATAATTTATTAATCGTCTTCGTAATCAAGACCGGCAGCGGAATTATAGACAGTTTGTAATTCAGAAAAAGCATGCATATCTCCGGCTTTCCTGGAAATTTCCATACCCTTTTGATAGGTTAACAGTGCATCACTCTTACGATCAAGTCTCTCATACAATTTACCCAGATGATAATAAGTGCCCACATAATCCGGGTGATTGTTAATCAGGTTTTCATAATATTGGAGCGCCATATCCAATTGATTAGTATTCATATATTCTGTCGCCAGAGCATATTTCAGGAAAGGGTCATTGGGTTCATTTTTAAGAAAATCTAAAAGCTTTTGTAATCGGATAGCATGCATTTTATTTTGGCTTTTTTAAGTAGATTTGCAAAAACAGAAATCTATATGAAAGTATTAGTTTGTGTCAGTAACGTTCCGGATACTACGACAAAAATAACTTTTAGCAGTGATAATACACAATTCAATACAGCAGGTGTTCAATATATATTGAACCCTTATGATGAAATTGCTTTAGCACGTGCAATTGAGTTATCAGAAGGTGGAAAAGGTACAATAACCGTTATCCATGTTGGAGAGAGTTCTTCCGAGCCTACGATCAGAAAAGCTTTAGCTATTGGAGCCGACGATGCTGTACGTATAAACGCAGCCCCGCGGGATGCTTATTTTGTCGCTTATCAGATCGCCAAATATGCTAAAGAAAAGGCATTTGATATTATTTTAACCGGCCGGGAATCAATTGATTATAATGGATCACAGGTTGCAGCCATGCTGGGTGAATTTTTAGATATTCCATCTATTTCTATTATAAAAAAGCTGGACATTGAAGGTGATCATGCCAGCATACAGAGGGAAGTTGAAGGCGGAAAAGAAATGCTTAAAGTCCCGCTGCCCGTTGTGGTAAGTTGTGCTGAGGGTGTTGCCGAACCGCGGATCCCTAATATGCGCGGGATCATGTCAGCACGTACCAAACCTCTTAATGTAATTGAAGCTTCAGATATAGAAAAGCTTGTCGAATTTACTTCTTATACTATCCCTGCACCCAGGGGTTCTGTAACTTTATTGCAGGCTGATGAAACAGAAAAGCTGGTAAACTTATTGCATACAGAAGCAAGGGTCATTTAACAAACCATTATAAATTAAATTCCCTTTCCGGGATTAAGTAATATATATGTCAGTTTTAGTCTACGTTGAGAATGCTGATGGCAAATTCAAAAAGTCTACTTTCGAGGTAGTTTCATATGCCAGGGCCGTTGCCGATCTTTTAAAAACAGATCTTCAGGCAATTTCTATAGGAAATGTTCAACAGGCGGATTTAAGCAATCTGGGTAAATACGGAGCTTCAAAAGTCCTTAATGTTTCGGATGACAAGCTTAAGACTTTCAATAGTCAGGCTTATGCTTCAGTAATTTCCGAAGCTGCAAAAAAAGAGAATGCCAGTGTAGTTATCTTAGCCAATTCATTTAGCGGAAAAGGACTTTCCCCCCGCATTTCCGTAAAGCTGCAGGCTGGTCTTGCAGATTCTGCTGTAGATCTGCCAAAAGTGGAGAAGGATACGCTCATAGTAAAGAAAACTGCTTTTTCCGGAAAAGCCTTTGCATTTGTTGCTTTAAATTCAGCTATAAAGATCATTGCTTTAAATCCTAATTCATACCATCTTACAGAAACAGGCACTGAGGCAAAGGTTGAAGATTTTCAACCTGAAATAAAAGATACTGACTTCCGAACAGTCGTAACAGAAATTGTACGGGCGACGGATAAAGTTGCTTTACCAGATGCAGAAGTGGTTGTTTCCGGTGGCCGCGGACTGAAAGGCCCTGAAAACTGGCCTATGCTCGAAAAGCTTGCAGAAGCTCTTGGAGCCGCTACTGCCTGTTCTAAACCAGTGTCTGATGCCGGCTGGCGCCCTCATGAAGAACATGTAGGCCAGACAGGCATTGCAGTAAGTCCTAATTTATATATTGCCGTGGGCATATCAGGCGCTATTCAACATTTAGCGGGAGTGAGCTCTTCAAAAACCATCGTTGTTATAAATAAAGATCCTGAGGCTCCTTTCTTTAAGGTTGCTGATTATGGAATTGTTGGTGATGCATTCGAGATAGTACCTAAATTAACAGAGGCTGTGAAAGCATATAAAGCACAATCTTAAAATATTTAATATGCATGTAAATTTTATTTCAGCACATCTTAAGCGCTTTTAATGAAAAAGATAAAATTAGATATTGTAGGCTTATCTTACAGCCAGACACAGTCTGGTGCGTATGCGCTCGTGTTGGGAGAAATTAGTGGCCACAGAAGGTTACCAATCATCATTGGCGGTTTTGAAGCCCAGGCCATTGCCATTGAGATCGAAAAGATGACACCAAGCCGTCCGCTTACCCATGATCTTTTCAAATCACTTGCTGAGGCCTATCACGTAATCATCCAGGAGGTAATCATCTATAATCTTGTTGATGGTATCTTTTATGCAAAGCTGATATGTAACGATGGCAAAAAGACTTCAGAGATCGATGCCCGCACTTCAGATGCCATTGCTTTAGCCGTGCGTTTTGACTGCCCGATATTTACGTATGAGTTTATTTTGGCAACAGCAGGAATTGTAATTGAAGGAAATGAATTCGTTTTCCTGGAAAATATTGAACCTCAAACTGAAGAAAAGGCAGCCTCAACAAGTTTAAGTTACACCACATTGAGTGAAGAAGACCTCAAGTTAAAGTTAAAAGAGGCCATTGCTGACGAAGCATATGAAAGGGCGGCAAAAATCCGGGACGAACTTTCCAGGCGGAAATCCTCATGAATTTTTTCCGAAAAAGTTTAAATACCAATCTTATTTCTAAATTTCAGGATTAATTCAGAACCTGAATTCTTTATGGAGAGATTTACCGGCCTCATTGGCGTAGTTTTAATTTTTGGCATTGCATTTTTAATGTCAAATAACCGAAAAGCGATCAATTACAGGCTGGTACTTTCAGGTTTGGCAATACAATTATCCTTAGCTGTCTTTATTCTAAAGGTTCCCATTGGCAAAACGATCTTTTCATGGCTGGGTGCTGCTGTCACCAAAATTCTAAACTTTTCGCAGGCAGGTGCCGCTTTTGTATTTGGACCACTGGTAAATACAGCGAATATGAACAAAGCTTTTGGAAGCGGGAATGAATTTATATTCTTCTTCAATATAATCCCTACAATAATATTTGTTGCAGTGTTAGTCAGCGTAGCCTATTACTTAGGCATAATGCAGCGGGTTGTAAAATTTATCGCCTATATCGTTTATAAACTGATGGGCGTTTCGGGTTCAGAAGCGCTTTCCAACGTAGCCAGCGCCTTTGTTGGTCAGGTTGAAGCGCAGATCATGATTAAACCTTATTTAAAAGGAATGACAATGTCAGAACTTTTAGCCTCAATGACAGGAAGTATGGCCTGTATTGCCGGCGGAGTGATGGCAGTTTATATCGCTCTTGGAGTGCCAGCTGAATATCTTATTGCTGCAAGCCTGATGGCGGCTCCTGCAGCACTGGTGATATCCAAGATCGTATGGCCGGAAACAGAAATTTCAGAAACCAAAGGGCGGGTATCCCTTGAGATAAAGAAGACAAATGCAAATTTGGTTGATGCAATCTCTCATGGAGCCAGCGATGGTTTAAAGGTTGGTTTAAACGTTATTGCCATGCTTATAGGTTTTATTGCCATAATAGCACTTATAGACTTTGTCCTTGGTAAGATTGGTTATGGGCTGAGCAGTTTGGGTATGTCCCTTTCTTTTATTGGCATTAATTTGCAAACCTTAAGTCTTAATCAGATACTCGGATCACTTTTTTCTGTTTTTGCTTATGCTATGGGCGTACCTGGTAAGGATGTACAGGTTGCTGGATCACTTATGGGAACTAAAATGGTGATCAATGAATTTGTGGCTTATTTAGATCTGGCCAAAATAAAGGCTACACTGGATGCCAAAACCATTCTGATTACCAGCTTCGCCCTTTGCGGTTTCGCCAATTTCAGTTCAATCGCTATACAGGTGGGCGGTATTGGAGAACTTGCCCCGGAAAGAAGAACAGACCTGGCTATGCTTGGCATGAGGGCCCTGATCTGCGGAACTCTTGCCTCCTATTTATCAGCGACTATTGCTGGAATTCTGGTATAATTCAGAGCATTTCATTTTACCTCCTGAAAATTATTAAAAGATTGCTGCTAAAGTAAGCTGCTACATTTTTGATCTATAAAAAAAGCTGCTTTATTTCTAAAGTAGCTTTTTCAAGGATATTATTAATTTACCTTTTATCAATTTCAACAAATTTCCGGTTCACCTCACCGGTATAGATCTGACGCGGCCGACCGATTGGTTCCTTATTTTCGTGCATCTCTTTCCATTGTGCTATCCATCCGGGTAAACGTCCTAAAGCGAACAGCACCGTAAACATATCAGTTGGAAAACCTAAAGCACGGTATATGATGCCTGAATAAAAATCAACATTAGGATATAATTTACGTTCTGCAAAGTAAGGATCGCTCAATGCAGCCTGCTCAAGTTTTTTCGCAATATCCAGAACCGGATCGTCAATGCCTAATTTATCCAGAATATCATCACATGCTTTTTTTATGATTTTGGCACGCGGATCAAAATTCTTGTATACCCTGTGACCAAATCCCATCAAACGGAAATCGTCATTTTTATCTTTTGCCTTATTTATCCATTTGTCGGTATCCCCTCCGTCATTTTTAATCTGTTCAAGCATTTCTATTACTGCCTGATTAGCACCTCCATGAAGAGGTCCCCACAAAGCTGAAATACCAGCAGCTATAGATGCATACAGATTACAATCTGATGAACCTACCATTCTGACTGTAGAAGTAGAACAATTTTGCTCGTGATCTGCATGCAGGATGAATAATACATTCATCGCCGAAACAACAACCGGATCAATCTCTCTTTCTTCTGTCCGCTGTCCGAAGGCCATGTTCAGAAAATTACTAACGTAATCAAGATTGTTTTGAGGATAAATGATGGGATGGCCCAGAGATTTCTTATATATCCAGGAAACCACTGTAGACATTTTCGCAATAAGTTTAATGATAGTCAGATTTTGTTCTTCCGGGGTTTGCTTGGAGTTTAATGACTCCGGATAAAAGGAGGACAAAGAACATATCAAAGAAGAAAGCTGACCCATGGGATGAGATTTTGACGGGAAACCATCAAAAAATTTCTTCATATCCTCATGAACAAGTGTATGTCTGGAAATATCAGCCTGAAAGGTATTAATCTGTACCTGAGTAGGCAAATCTCCGTAGATCAGAAGATAAGCTACTTCGAGAAAGGTGGATTTCCCGGCAAGGTCTTCAATAGAATATCCTCTGTATTTTAAAATTCCTTCTTCTCCATCAAGAAATGTAATGGAACTTTTGGTTGCACCTGTATTTTTATAACCTGAATCCAGGGTAATATAACCGCTTAAATCACGAAGTTTTGAAATATCAATAGCTTGTTCACCCTCAGTACCTGTAATTATTGGTAAGTCGTACGTTTTTTCTCCTATTGTTAAGGATGCTGATTCTGACATATTAATTTTGAAATTTTATTACGCAAAACTAATAAATATGCTCGTTTATGAAGTAATTTTCCTGAAAGGTTTTGTAAAATTTTTTTAATAACAAAAAAATAAGCTTAAGCCTCAATTATTTAACGATGAATTATATATCAATATTCATCAAAACCAATAATCCTGATGATTGCTGATTTTTCAGAGATATTTATTTGGTACTGATTGTATCTTTAACTTCTCCGCAATTCATCATTTCATCCCCGTAATAAGGGTTTTTTATCTCTTTTTCAGATGAAAGCCAGTACCCGCCATCCCCATCATTAGCCATTGGACAATACTGAACATACATTTGTCCGCTAGTCATCTCTGTGTTCTTGAGCATAGCTATAATATCAGAGCTTACAGCGGTAAAATTTAAACGCTGAACCTGGATATCGGAAGTATTCGAAATTTTTGTAGCCAGCATCGATGTGTTTTCACAGCCATCAATTTTGGCTAATGCTGCAGAAAGCTCTTTGGCCACTGCCTGAGCATCTGAAATATTTGATGCCACTAATGCATCTTTCAGATGAATATAGTGCTTATAAACCGCATTTTTAGTCTCATCTTTAATTTGAGGGGCCACAGAAGATATTGTTGCTACAGAATCCTTTTCGGGTGATTTGGCTGAATTATCGGATTGATTACATGCTGCGAATAAGCATGATAGTGCAAGGCCGGGAACTAGAATTTTTAATTTTTTCATGAACTTCAAATTTGCGCTATAAATATCGCTTTTTTACCCGAATGAACCTCGAAAAAACAGAGGAAGATCATTTTGCAGGATCTTAGCTATATTAAAACTTGTTTATTTATTAAGATTAAAACCACTGAAAAATCCTGGTCAGGCAACTATTGTGGTTCCGATTAGCTTTGCTTACTGAAGCAAATTTTTTTTTAACATATTAAAATTAAGCTGAAATTATACCGGACTCTTTAAGCAAGGTTAATGCCAAATTACAATTTTTACGAGGCACAATTCCAAATTATGCACAGGATGTTTGAAGTTTTATCTCCTGAGAATTAGATATCCTCTATTTGTGTTTTGGATTCTTTCAGCTCCTTCTGCACGGTAGGTATTGACAATATAAAAATAAACTCCATCGGGAAGAGGGATGCCTGAACTAACAAGAAGACCTTTATTTGCATACCCTTTAAATGCCTTATCAGCATTATTATAAGCTTTCTGATGGAACAGCTCATTGCCCCAGCGATTGAAAATCAGTACTTCATTATCAGAATACAGTTCTATATTTCCGATTCTGAAAAAATCATTACCAATTCCATCACCATTGGGTGACAACAAAGGGTCTATAGTAAGATTCTTATTGTCGGGCTGACCCTTAGTCTCATCTGCAATAGGTGGTGCAGGATAAATATCATTTATAATTGCAACCGCCCCATTACCGATATAAACATCAGGATTGGAAACAGTCTTAATTTTCATTATGATATCTTCATCACCTTCCTGAAAATCATCTGTCAGAGCGGCGATAGTTATTTTCTGTGTTGTAGAAATTTGTCCCTTTGGAATAGTGAGACTTTGATAATTATCTAAAACCAGGTAGTCTTTTTCCTTTTCGGCATGACCGCTATAAGCCACTGTTATTGTAACATCTTCTTTAAAAGGCTTAAGAAGTCGGGCGCTGATACTTACCTTTCTGCCTTCGCGCACTAAAGATAATTCAGGGGTCAAATTTACTACTGCGAACTCCGCAACAGTGATTGTAACTTTAGCCGTATGACAAAGGCCTGTTACATTACATATTTGGTATGAAAAAGCCGTTAGGCCAAAGAATCCCTCATCAGGCAGGAATGAAAAAACGCCATCTTTATTAAAAAAAATCTTTCCATGCGGTGGATCGGACAGTTTAATAAAGGACAGCTTTTCGTTCTGCGGATCCTTGTCGTTAGGTGAAACATCGGCCGTCAAAGTAATACCCTGAGCTACCTTAAAGTCATCGTCCATTGCTTCCGGTCCGCAATTATTATGTAATATTTCTGATTTAGCTGTAATGCTGCACCCATTTGCATCGGTAACCAGTATCTCATATTTCCCTGCCAGAACATTCTTGAGATCAGGGCTGCTTAAAGTGGGATCCATATTCCATATTATCTTGTATGGTGCTTTCCCACCACTAATCAAGCTCGTAATATTGCCATTTGTGGTGTTACTACACGTGGCATTCTTTACCGTCAGTAATACACTTAATGCTTCCGGCTCTCTGACTGTAAATGTTCTTTGGATATTACAGCCCCTGGAATCGGTAACTGTAACTGTGTAGGTTCCTGCATTAAGCGTGCTGATATCTTGAGTACTTTGTCCGGTGCTCCAGCTGTAAATGTATGGTGCTGTTCCGCCCGCTGCACTCAGATCGATCGCTCCTGTACTTCCACC
>CAYHRC010000022.1:0-5701 GCA_964358565.1 uncultured Sphingobacterium sp.
AGTTAACCTTAATTGAAGGCCAGGAAAGTGTGATTGATGTGATTTTAACTGAAGAAGCCGGTAGTTTGGATGAAGTAGTGGTTGTTGGCTATGGAACGCAAAAAAAGAGTGACGTGACTGGGTCAGCCGTTAGAGTATCGATGGAGGATAAGGAACTTCAGTCAAACACAAATCTTTTGCAAGCTTTATCCGGAGCCTCTGCCGGAATAAATGTTCAGGGAACCGGTTTAGCAGGTGGGGAACCAAATATTTCTATAAGGGGACAAACTTCCCTTTCTGCAAGTGGCAATCCTTTAGTTGTTCTCGATGGTATAATTTATAATGGCTCAATCGCTGATATTAACGTCAGTGATGTAGAATCTATAGATATTCTAAAAGATGCCAGTTCTGCTGCAGTTTATGGATCAAGATCTGCCAATGGTGTAATGCTTATCACTACAAAAAAAGGCAAATCAGATAAACCGGTTGTTGCATTTAACATGTATAGTGGATTGCAGGATATGACAAATAATCCAATGAAAGTGATGAATGCAGATCAGTATGCGATAAGGTTGGTGGACTATTATTATCAGCAGGATTTGTATAATTGGTACAAGTCAAAGCCAACAAGTTCAACAGGAAAACCTGTCAGGCCTGATATTAACAATCGAAATGTCGTTGCAGCCAGACTGAGAACACAGGAGGAGAGGGATAATTACCTTGCCGGAAATCAAATTGATTGGGTTGATGAGGTATTACAAAGCGCTCCAATTCAAAACTACAACCTAAGTGTGTCGGGGAAAACCGAAAGAAACAATTATTTTGTTTCGGGCTCATATACTGGTGAGGATGGAATTCTTCAGAATGATAATTTCAAAAGACTTACACTACGTTCCAATATCGAAAGTAAAGTTACCGATTGGTTTACCTTAGGATTAATTTCAAGCTATTCATATCGTGATTTTTCCGGTTTGCAGGCAAGTCTTGGAGACGCAAGGTCAGGCAGTCCTTTAGCTAATAACAAGATTGGTTTAGATAACTATGATATGTTCCTTACTGGTGAGGCATATATGCCATATCCTTTAAATAATTTATACGTAGACAATAGTGATATCAGAAACAATCTGTTCCTTGTAGGAAGTGCTAAGATAACCGTGCCCTGGGTTAAAGGGTTGAGTTACGAATTAAATTACTCTAACACCTATTCCAATCGTAATAACAATACTTTTTTTCCGGTAACAACGCCAAATGGTTCTGGCAATCTGGGGCAGGCAATAAAGAATCCTTCGCAGGATAGAAGTTGGATTGTTAACAACATAGCCTCCTACACAAGATCTTTTAATGATCATCAGGTAAATGCAACTTTGCTTTACAGTCGCGAAAACAGTCATGCAGAAAGCTCAATCCTTAATTCACAGGGATTCCCTAATCCTGTTTTGGGATATAACAATATGAGTCTTGGTACTATTGCCACTGTTGGATCAAATGCATCAGAATCCAATGGAATTTCTTATATGGCCCGTGCCAACTATTCCTTTAAAAATCGTTACTTATTAACAGCAACAGTTAGAAAAGACGGTTTCTCAGGTTTTGGAGCAAATACAAAATTTGCAACATTTCCTTCTGTTTCAGTGGGTTGGGTAGCTTCAGATGAGCCGTTTCTTCAAAATATGAAGGGAGTCTATTTAAAGATGAGAGCATCCTATGGGCAAAACGGTAATCAGGGAATTGGAAGTTATTCAAGTTTCTCCAGAATGGCTACTGATGCATATGTTTTTGGAGCTTCACCAACTGTTGTTATTTATCCAAGTACATTAGGAAATAATGATTTGGGTTGGGAAAAGACATCATCCTTAAATATTGGTGTTGATTATGGGTTTTTAAATAGAAGAATTTCGGGGTCTATTGATGTATATCAGGCTCAAACTACAGATGTGCTGGTTAGCAGAGCTATTCCTCCTACAACGGGATACCCAAGTGTCTGGACAAATATTGGAGCTATTGACAATAAGGGTATTGAATTGGGATTGACAACTATCAACCTGGAAGGCCGTTTCAACTGGAAAACTGATTTTGTTTTTTCGCTCAACAGAGATAAAATAACGAAACTTTATGGCGGAAAAAATGATAATGATGTAGGTAACTCCTGGTTTGTAGGACAGCCTATAACTGCTATTTATGATTATCAAATGGGAGGGGGCTTATGGTCTGAGCAGGAGCTATATAGTGGTAAAACTTTGAACAATTGGTATCCTGGTCAGTTTAAATACGTAGATCAAAATAATGATGGAATTATTGAACCAAATTCTGACAGAACAATTATTGGAAACCAGGCTCCAAATTACCGGGTAAGTTTAAGTAATACTTTATCCTATAATAATTTTTCATTTTCTTTCTTTCTAAACTCAATACAAGGAGGAAACGGGTATTATCTGGAGAATAATGCTCCTAATATCAATGCTGCAAGTGCGCCCGCCGGTCGTGAATCAGCCGGAATAATAAGAAACAATCTTACAGCAGTACGCCCTTATTGGACACCTGAAAATGGGGTAAATAATTCTACCGGAATTTATAGTGCACCTGCCGTTTGGAGTGGAATTTATGAAAGCAGGAGTTTTGTCAGATTACAGGATATTTCCCTGTCATATAAGTTAAGTCCTGCTATACTTAAAACATTACGCATTGGTAGCGGACAGGTCTATGTCTCTGGTAAAAATCTTTACACCTGGACCAAGTGGTCAGGTTGGGATCCGGAAACAGGTGTCAGTGATTCCCCGCTAATGCGAAATTTTATTGCAGGTTTCAGGCTTTCTATCTAATTGGTTAATCCAGGTTAGCTGTTCAATCCCGCACATGCGGGACTTTAAAAAAATAAATTATAATCAAATGAAAAAATATATAAATCTAATTAGCAAAAAGTATTTGCTGCTTACAGGCATCCTGCTTTTGATGTTTTCTTCTTGTACGAAGGATGTGCTCAAAGAGACCCCTCTTGATTTTCTTGCACCTGAGAATGCCTATAGCACTGTTCCAGGAATTAAACAGGGGATAGGTGGTTTATACGCTGCCGTGCGTCAAAACTGGTATTATGGACCTAACGATGCCGTAACTCAAATGTATGGCATTGGAACTGATTTATCGTACTTCGGTGAAGACCCTGCCAGTGCGCGATTTTTGACAGATTACTCTACTTTTCTCACACCAGCAAATTCCTATTCCAGCATTTTTTGGACAAGGAACTACCAGTTAGTACAAAGAGCTAATGTTTTAATTGAAGCCATTGAGTCTTCTAATGCCTCTATTTGGTCTAATGAAGCCCAGAAAAATGCGTATTTGGCTGAAGCGAAGTTCTTTAGGGCTTTTTCTTATCGTATTCTGGTTTCATTTTATGGCGATGTTCCCCTGGTAAAAGAAGTTGTCAGGTCTGCAAAAACTGATTTTGTAAGAGCCCCTAAATCAGAGATATATAAATTGATGGAAGATGATCTAACTTTTGCAACTTCAAAATTACCTGTACCAGGGAAGGAAGAAGCTCCGGGAAGGATTAATCAAGGTGCTGCCTGGCATATGCTTAGTGAATTATATCTGACAGACAGCAAATACCAGTTAGCTGTAGATGCGGCAACAAAAGTAATTGATGGATATGGTTATGCCTTGATGACAAAACGCTTTGGAACAAGACTTGGAAAGGATGTTTTTGGATCAGGAGATGTATATTTTGACCTTTTTGGATATGGAAACCAAAACCTGTCATCAAATACTGAATCTATTTGGGTGATTCAGGTAGAACCGCTTGTAACGGGTGGATTATATGCTGAAGGTGAAAGAGCATTTGGACCAGCATATTACCGGATGGGAAATACTCCGGACGGTTTCCCTGCGTTTCGGGGTGAGTTAGTCAATGGTAAGTATACCGGGCTTTCTGATACACTGGGTAGACCTGTATCGTGGATACGCCCTACTAATTATGTTTCATATAATATATGGAAAGGTAATTGGAAAAATGATATTAGAAATGCAGAGCATAATATTAAAAGAAACTTTTATTACGATAGCCCCTCATCTAAATTTCATAAGAAAAAGATTGATTTTAGTCTTTATCCGGCTGGATCAAGGGATGCCTTGAGAGATACAACTCAGTATATTTATCCATACTTTATGAAGTTTGCTGATCCGGTTAACCATTTTACTGATCCTGCAAGATCGGGCGGGGGACAAAATCATAAGGATCTTTATGCAATACGACTTGCAGTTACATTACTCATACGTGCTGAAGCTTATGTTCGTTTAAATAATTTTAATGCTGCTGCAGTAGATATTAATAAAATAAGAGCGAGGGCCAACGCAAGCCCGGTTTCACCATCAGATGTTAATCTGGACTATATATTGGATGAAAGAGCCAGAGAGCTTTATGGTGAAGAATGGAGAGCTATTACCTTACGCCGGATGGGGAAATTTGTAGAAAGAGTCAGGCTTTATAATAATAACCCTAAAGTTCCGGGTTTGAATATTAAGGATTATAATGCCTTATATCCTATTCCTCAAAGTCAAATTGATCTAAATATTGGTGCTGTGATAAAACAGAATCCTGGGTATTAACTAGCCTGGAATTTGATAAATGTTAAGATTTCGATGCTATTTGAGCTTTTATAAGCAAATTTTAAAAAAGATTTAAATTAATTAATAGAAAAAATTTTATGAGTAATTACAACCGAAGAAATTTTATAAGGATGTCTGCCATAGCTGGAGCTGGTTTAAGTATATCTGGCAGTATAAATTCCCTGTATGCTAAATCTGCCCCCCTGGCGGGGAAAAGGGTAGGAATTATTGGTTTAGATACTTCACATGCAGTAGCATTTACTAAAACATTAAATGCTACGGATGCTGCTGCTGTTTATGGAGGCTATAAAGTTGTAGCTGCTTACCCTAAAGGAAGCAATGATATACAAAGCAGTGTTGAAAGGATACCTGGATACATTGAAGAGGTGAAAAAGATGGGGGTAGAAATAGTTGGTTCCATAGCTGATCTTTTAAAGAAAGTAGATGTAGTTTTATTGGAAACCAATGATGGCCGTTTACATCTTGAACAGGCATTGCAGGTATTTAAGGCTGGTAAGCCAGTGTTTATTGATAAGCCTGTTGCAGCATCGCTGGCTGATGCCTCGGCTATATTTGCCGCATCAAAACAATACAAAACCCCTGTATTTTCTTCTTCGTCTTTAAGATATATGACAGGTATTTCTGACATTGAGCAGGGAAAAATAGGTAAGGTATTGGGTGCTGAAACTTTTAGTCCGGCAAAATTAGAAAAGACCCATCCTGATTTATTCTGGTATGGTATACATGGAGTGGAGATGTTATTTGCCATAATGGGTACAGGATGTAAAACAGTGACCAGAATTCATACTAATGACACTGATGTTGTTGTGGGTGTTTGGAATGATGGAAGGGTTGGAAGTTTTAGGGGTACGCGCAGTGGCAAGAATGATTATGGAGCAAGGGTCTTTGGCGAAAAAGGAAATGTGATTTTAAGCGAGTTCAGTGGGTACAATCCTTTGCTGGAACAGATCATCAAGTTTTTTGAAACAGGAGTAGCACCAGTGAAGCCGGAAGAAACATTGGAAATAGCCGCTTTTATGGAAGCTGCTGATGAGAGCAAGGCTAAAGGGGGTGCTCCGGTAAGTATGAAAATTATTAAATAAGGCTAAATAAATTACTATTT
>CAYHRC010000022.1:5801-15500 GCA_964358565.1 uncultured Sphingobacterium sp.
AATGTACAACAGTCAATTTTGAATCGAAAATAAAGTAGAACCATGAAGGAATTAGATGACAAAACCCGCAGACATTTTATTAAAAATGCGGTTACCGGAGCAGCTGCATTATCTCTTGGAGGTATATTGCCGGGGTTTAGTGCAAAAAGCTATGCAAGTATATTAGGTGCCAATGATCGTATTAGAGTAGCTATGATGGGTGTAAATTCCCGTGGTTTAGCCCTGGCTAATAATTTTTCACTGCAACCTAATTGTGAAATAACATACGTATGCGATGTAGATAGCCGTGCTGCGGATAAGTGTATCGGGCAGGTTGAAAAGAACCAAAATAAACGTCCTAAGGCCGAGCCTGATTTTAGAAAAGCCCTGGAATATAAAGATGTGGACGCATTGGTTGTTGCTGCTCCTGACCATTGGCATGCCCCTGCCGCTATACTGGCTTCAAAAGCAGGTAAGCATGTTTATTTAGAAAAACCTTGCAGCCATAACCCAAATGAGGGTGAGATTCTTTTAGCAGTGGCAAATAAGTATAAAAATGTAATTCAGATGGGAAACCAGCGACGTTCATGGCCAAATGTTGTTGCGGCTATAAAGGAATTGCATGGAGGAGTGATAGGAAGACCTTATTTTGCTAAAACATGGTATGCAAACAATCGCCCCTCAATAGGCATAGGGAAAGAAACAGCAGTGCCATCCTGGTTAAATTTCGACTTGTGGCAAGGTCCTGCACCACGCACGGCATATAAAGATAATATCCTTCACTACAACTGGCATTGGTTCTGGAACTGGGGAACCGGAGAAGCATTGAATAATGGGACACACATGGTAGATATTGCCAGATGGGGTCTTGGAGTTGATTATCCAACAAAAGTAACCTCTGCTGGTGGCCGTTACAGATATCAGGATGACTGGCAAACTCCCGATACCCAGGTAATGACACTTGAGTTCGGCAATAAAGCCTCAATTACCTGGGAAGGTCGCAGCTGTAACAGCCGTAATGTAGAAGGTGCAAGCGTTGGTGTAATTTTTTATGGTGAAAATGGCTCTCTTCAAATTGATGGCGGCAATAGTTATGTAATTCATGACTTAAACAATAAACTGGTTAAAGAAGTAAAAAATGATATGACAGTTGATGCCAGGAGCTTAACTAGTCCCTCTCAGGCTTTGGATGCTTTGCATATTAACAATTTCTTTGATGCCATTAAGAAAGGTACCAGTTTGAACTCTGATATCTTAAGCGGACATCAAAGTACATTATTGGTGCAACTGGGTAATATAGCCCAGCGAACAGGAAGTACATTGGACATTGATCCTAAAAATGGACATATACTAAACAATGAAGAGGCCATGAAATATTGGTCGAGAACGTATCAAAAAGGCTGGGAGCCAACTGTGTAGTTTGTTTTCATGACAAAAACAAAAAATAATAAATCAGGAAAATTCTCTATAAGGTTACAACCTTATAGAGAATTCACTTGCTGATGCATCTAACAATTTTTTAACTCCGGTAATTTAATTCCCCCTGATATTAAAATTTTATTTGCCACCAATCTTCAACAGTTCAACCTCAAAAATTAAGGTACTGTAAGGAGGAATTTCCTTTCCGGCTCCGCGTTCACCGTAAGCCAGGGCATAAGGGATATAAAAACGATACTTAGAGCCCTTTGGCATTTGTTGTATACCCTCAGTCCAGCCCGGTATAACCTGGTTTAACATGAAGGTAGTTGGCTCACCACGATCGTAAGAACTGTCAAATTGTTTACCATCAAGTAAGGTTCCTTTATAATGAACAGTTACCTCATCTGCAGCCATAGGTTTTGGTCCGGATCCAGCCGTAAGAACTTCATATTGCAAACCGCTTGGTAAGGTAATAACACCAGCTTTCTTTTTATTTTCAGCCAAAAAATTATTAGCCTCTGTTATAGCGCTATCGAATTTCTTTTTGTCCAGTAAAGTAAGGTATGCATAAATTACTTCCTGAGATTTTTCCGGACTTAGCATCGGTGTGCCACCAGTAAATACATCAGTCATACCCTTTGTAACTAAGGAATATTCTAAACTTGTTACACCTCGCGATTTAAGGTCATTGGCAATGCTTGCTCCAAAAGCATAACTTGCTGAATCGAGCTGTGTACTAATGGCAGGGCCAATCGGAGTTACACTCACAACGGGTGTTGCCGGAATTTCTTTTTTAACAGAACCGCAACCATATGAGAATACTGCAGCACTAAAAATCAGGAATAGGATCTTTTTCATCAGAATATAATTTATTTTTAAAGGCTATGAAGCTTGCATGAGCTTATTCATGTCATTTTGTGAGCGGTAAGCTCATGCAGGTTTCATATCATTACGTTTAATCTAAACAAAAATAAAATCTTATAGCCCTGATTTTGTTAATACTTTGTTAAAAAATGTTAAAAGTAAATTGACTAAGAGGCTGTTACGTATTTTTGTTATTGTATGAAGAGGAAGAGTATCAGTTTTATCATTGGCTTAATGACTATTGCGCTGTTGGGTGTAATGGCGATGCAACTGTATTTTTTCAGAGAATCATACCAGCTTCAATCCCGCTTATTTGATCAGTCTGTTCATGAAGCACTAAATAATGTTGTTGAACGCTTAGCGAAAAGGGACGCGAATAATTTTTTAGAAAAAAAGGCTGAATTCATAAATGTGCCACAGCCTTCGCCTTCTCCCGTTTTGGTTTACGAACCTCCCAAAATTCATCCGGTAAAAAGAAAACGGCCACGACTTTCTGATGCAGGCTATCTTCTAAGCGAGCAGCGTAAGGCTGACAGTATATTCCTTTTAAGAGACAGCATTCTGAGATCGAGGTATCCAAATATCGTATCATTCAATGACGCCGTAACCGCTTCGGAATTGAAGGATCTTGAATATAATCTGCGTGTTGATGTTTACCAGTTTGAAGATGCTTTTGGTCACATTCATGAGCAGACACGCCAGACAATATCCAAAGCATTAAATGGTGCTGTTGGTGTCAGCGACATCGGTCATTCTGGAGGGGTAAAGCCCGATTCTGTCAGGCAATATATTATCTCCGATCCTATTGAAGGCACTTTTTTACGCACCATTCCGAGGCCGAGGCTTACAAATATTTCGCGTCCGGAATTACCTGAGGAAAAAATAGAGTCGAGGGTGCTTAAAGTAAAAGAATACTTTGCTGCAGGAAAAAATAATAAGGAGGATGTCTTCAAAGATCTTTATAAAGAATACCGCGAGGTGAATATTCCTCTCAATAAACGGATCCATCCGCAAACCCTCGATTCCATGCTTCGTGCTGAACTGCGCAACCTGGCTATACTCAGTGATTATGAATACAAGGTGACATCCGCAAAAAGAGACTCACTTATTTTTACACGCGCTTCAAACCGGACAGAATTTCTTCCTTATAATAGCTATGAAACACCGCTTTTCCCTAAGGATATGATCCGTGATCCGGGAATGCTAACCATAACTTTTCCGCAGAAAAATAATATTATCCTTTCGAACCTGACCGCTATGATGGGCCTGTCTGGGGGACTGCTTATAATTCTGATATTTTGCTTCGGATACACCATCCATACTATCCTGATGCAGAAAAAAATATCAGAAATGAAAACGGATTTCATCAATAATATGACCCATGAGTTTAAAACTCCGGTAGCAACTATCATGATCGCAAGTGAAGCATTAAAAGATCCTGAACTTACCGCAGACAAAGCCAGGGTTGAGCGTCTTGCCGGGATTATATATGATGAGAACGTCCGCCTCGGAAGTCATATAGAACGCGTATTGGATATTGCAAAGATTGATAAGGGTGATCTTAAACTTGAACACAGGGAAGTTGAAATGAACGATTTGCTGGCTGCTATTGTTGATAGTATGTCACTTCAGCTTCAGAAACGGAATGCAAGCATTGAGCTGGATTTGAATGCAGAACAGGCTGTAGTAATGGGTGATGAGCTGCACTTGTCGAATGTGGTGTTTAACCTCCTGGATAATGCCAATAAATACAGTCCGGAAGATCCCCAGATAAAGATCAGTACCTTTAATTCAGGGAAGAATTTAATTATCAGTGTTGCTGATAAAGGCATTGGAATGAGCAGGGACCAGCTGACCAAAATATTCAGCCAGTTTTATCGGATTCCAACCGGAAACCGTCATGATGTTAAAGGTTTCGGTTTAGGATTAAGCTATGTCAGCAATATCATTAAGCGGCTTAATGGAACAATTAAGGTCAAAAGTGAAAAGGGCCTCGGCTCTGAATTTGAGATATGCCTGCCTCTGAAGCAACATGCCTGAAACTTGGAGAACCTAAGGTTGATCATCTTTCTAAACGATACATATTAGATAAAATTTCTCTATCAACGATCCGGGCAATATGAAAAAAATTTTACTAGCTGAAGACGACCCAAACCTGGGGATGCTGTTACAGGATTACCTGCAGTTGAAAGGGAAATTTGAGGTTGTATTATGCCGGGATGGAGAAGAGGGTTTAAAAGCCTTTATTAACGACCATTTTGACATATGTATCCTGGATGTCATGATGCCTAAAATGGATGGCTTTACATTGGGGAAGGAAATAAGAAAGATTAATCCCCATATACCGATCATATTTGCTACTGCAAAGTCAATGATTGAGGATAAATCTGAAGCTTACAACCTTGGGGGGGATGATTATATTACCAAGCCATTCCGTATAGAAGAATTATTGTTACGGATTAACGCACTTCTTAAGCGGGTATCTGATCCAAATAAAAGTGAGGCATCGGTGCAGCCCACAAAATTCGAAATTGGTCAGTATAAATTTGATTATCCTGCTCAGCTCATTACTCATGGGGAAACACAACAAAAAGTATCCACTAAGGAAGCGGAACTTCTGAGATTATTATGCCTTAAAAAAAATGAGGTATTAACCCGTGAAGAGGCTTTGATCAGCATCTGGCATGACGACAATTATTTTAACGGGCGCAGCATGGATGTGTTTCTAAGTAAATTGAGAAAGTACCTGAAAGATGATCCCGGTGTTGAGATCATTAATGTTCATGGTAGGGGCTATAAACTTTTGGCAAACTGAATATTACAGTAATTTTTTTGCTTTGGAATTGTATATCTTAGGATAAACAAAATCTCGCAATGAAATTTCCTTCCCTGCAGGCTCTCAGTCTGGCATTAAAAAAAGTCCTGCTTCGTTTCCCCCTTGAAATAGCTTTTGCTTTAACAGGGACTATTGCAGCAAGTGTATTGATTGAGCTGAGCAATCTGGGGTCTGAGGCTGAAAATTTCTGTATAAGACTTATTATGGTAGCAAACCTGGGTCTTGTATCAGCCCTGTCAGGCACCCTGTTTTCTGAAAGCAGAATATATTCTGCTACTAAAAAAAACCTGCTAAGGCTATTGACTGTGCTGCTGGTAACCGGATTTTTCTTTTTGCTCGATCCCTTAAAAAGTCAGGCAGATATATTGCGTTATTTTTTACTTGCACTGGCTTTTCATTTGCTTGTTTCATTTGCTGCTTTTACTGGCAGGAATAATATTAATGCTTTCTGGCATTTCAATAAAACTATTTTTCTTCGATTTCTTACTGGTGGTTTATATAGTGCAGTATTGTTCGTCGGTCTTGCTGCGGCGCTGGGATCTATGAATTTATTATTCAATTTTAAATTTGAATGGGATACTTTCGCCATTTTATGGGTTTGGATAGCCGGAATATTTCAAACCCTGTTCTTCCTTTCCGGCGTTCCTGAAGATATTAACTCGCTTGAAGAGGACAAAAGTTATCCAAAGGGCTTAAAGATCTTCACACAGTTTGTGCTTATACCGCTTGCCACAGTATATGTAGTCATACTTCTTGCTTATGAGATTAGGATACTTATAGAATGGGAACTGCCTAAAGGTTTGGTGTCAAGTCTTATTTTAGGTTATGCGGTTTTCGGAATCCTTTCTTTATTACTTGTGTATCCCATCCGTAACCTTGAGGAAAATAGATGGATTAAATCATATAGCCGGAGCTTTTATTTCCTTCTTATTCCCCTGATATTCTTACTGATCCTGGCTGTCACAGCACGTGTCATAGATTATGGAATCACCGAAGAGAGATATATTTTAATAGTGCTTGCTGTTTGGTTATCTTTTATATCCATATATTTTTTGTTTTCAAAGCGTCATGATATCCGTATGATCCCTGTCAGCTTAAGTCTGATTACGCTTTTTACGATCTATGGCCCACAGGGTGCAGTTGCGATTTCAAAAGACTCACAAATCAGGCAGCTAAAAAAACTTTTTGGGAAGTATGATGCTTACAGAAATTCCCGTTTGCAGGCTTTAACAAAGCCTGTGGATACGCTTGACCGTGAGCGAATGGTCAATATACTCGGGTATCTTATTGACCGCCACGGACTTTCAAGCATTAAATCTATAAGTCCTGTGGATCCTGAAAAAATTGAACAGCATTTCATATCCAGGATGAAACCGGATTCTATATATATGATCTCCAATCGCGGGCAGATCCGTCAGGAAGTGAAAGACAGTTTATTAAGACGATTAAATATTCCGGATGACATCGAAACTAAGGGATTAGTTCGGTTCAAAATCAAGAATAAGAAAGTCGTGGATATCAGCGGTTATAAAAGGATGATAAATATTAATTCAATCCCAGAGGAGGATTCTGTAAATACTCCATTTAATATTGATGGTAAAATTTATAAGGTGAAAAGCGACACATCCGAGCAGCTGATTGTAAGTGATGGCACTCATTCCGTTTCATTCGACATGAAGCAGCATCTGAGAAAATTGCTAGGCGAATCCAAAACTTTCCAGAAAAATATCAACAGGGCGTACATAGAGGTTCCCGATGAGAAAATGATTGTTGAAAAGAATTTGGATCAGAGGCGCATCCGCCTGGTCCTTTACCAAATGGAAGGCGGCTTACGCAGGGGCAGAAATAAAGACCTGTATATTCTGAATTACAACGGAGTCCTACTTGTGCCTTAGACTGCGACGCTTAATTTCACAAGACAGCAAGCTCTATTTTCAAAGGGTTTCTTTAGTTTATAATTAGAGATCGAATTTAATCCCCTGGGCCAGAGGTAATTTATCTGAATAGTTGATCGTATTGGTTTGACGTCGCATATAAACCCGCCAGGCATCAGATCCTGATTCACGACCTCCACCTGTTTCCTTTTCTCCTCCAAAGGCACCCCCGATCTCGGCACCCGAAGTCCCGATATTTACATTCGCAATTCCGCAATCGGAACCTGCATAAGATAAAAATTGCTCTGCTTCACGCAAATTGAGGGTCATAATAGCTGAAGAAAGTCCTTGTGGTACACCATTCTGCATGGCTATAGCCTCATCAAGCGTTTTATATTTCATCAGGTAAAGTATCGGAGCGAAGGTTTCATGTTGAACGATCTCATATTCATTCTTTGCTTCGGCGATGCAGGGTTTTACATAACACCCCGATTCGAATCCTTCCCCTTCCAGTATACCTCCCTCAACAACGAAATTTCCTCCTGCTGCTTTACATTTCTCAATGGAATCAAGGTAGTTTTTAACGGCGGCTTTATCAATCAGCGGACCAACATGGATGTGCTCATCAAGGGGATTACCAATTTTTAACTGTCCGTAAGCCTTGACCAGCTTATCCCTGAAGGTATTATAAACACTTTCGTGGATGATCAGCCTGCGTGTGGATGTGCAGCGTTGACCTGCGGTACCAACAGCACCAAATACGGCACCAACGAGGGACATTTCCAGATCAGCATCTTTAGAAATAATTATAGCATTGTTCCCGCCAAGCTCCAGTAAGCTGCGACCCAGGCGTGCGCCTACCGCTGCACTGACTGCTTTCCCCATTCGTGTAGAGCCAGTTGCAGAAATAAGGTCTATGCGTTTATCATTACTCATGAGTTCACCGATCCCGCGATCGCCTATCAGCAGGCATGATACACCTTCAGGAACCTGGTTCGCTTCAAAAACTTTTTGAATGATATTCTGGCAGGCAATGGCGGTCAGTGGAGTTTTTTCTGAGGGTTTCCAGACACACACATCACCACATACCATTGCAAGGGCAGCATTCCATGACCAAACAGCCACAGGGAAGTTAAAGGCTGATATAATTCCTACCACTCCGAGCGGATGCCATTGTTCGTACATACGGTGTGCAGGACGTTCCGAATGCATGGTTAATCCATAAAGCTGTCGGGATAATCCTACTGCAAAATCGCAAATATCGATCATTTCCTGGACCTCGCCGTATCCTTCCTGCAGGCTTTTACCCATCTCATAACTCACCAGCTTTCCAAGATCTTCTTTATTTTCCCTTAGTGATTCGCCCAGCTGCCTGATAATATCCCCGCGTTTAGGAGAAGGCCAGGTACGCCATGTTTTAAAGGCTTCCTTAGCGGTGCTGATAGTATGATCATAGTCGGCACCTGAAGCAAATTTTACGTAAGCTATTTCTTTTCCGTTTACAGGAGAGAAAACTGCACGCGATTGCTCCTGATTGCTGCTCCTCCATACTTTACCCGTACTGCATGCGTCATTAGTTTGTTGAATTCCAAGCCTCTGCAATATCGGAAGAATGTCCATTTGCATAATATTTCGTATTTTTGTTAAAGTTAAGCATTTCCGCCAAGGGCAGCTCACCAGTTAAAACAGAAAGCATTTAAAAAATACTTAAATGCCTTAATTATTTATTCTCAGCTAATTAGCCTTCAAGGTGTCAGAATGTGGAAAAATAAAAGTCAGAAACTGGGCTATTTGCTTTAAATTGATTGAAATAAGGCTGGCAGCATAGAATACAAATTGTGCCGGGGAAACGTTCTTAATCGTATTAGTTTTAGGATGGAAGAAGATTTTGAGTTTGATTTTTCCGAAGATCCCAGATTTTCGGTAGAGAGATATGAAGAGATGATCCGTAACCAGGATCAGTATTTTTTTGATGCTCAGGCATTTGAGAATATCATAGAGTATTATATAGAGAAGAATGATCCGATTAAAGCATTACAGGTTGTTGAATATGCTATTAATCAGCATCCTTTTGCTGCAATTTTTTCTATAAAGCAGGCCCAGATGTTTGTCGCTACTAATCAGTTCGACCTGGCCTTCGAATCATTAAGAAAAGCGGAAACCCTCGAACCTTCAGAAGCAGATATTTATACCATCAGAGCTAATATTTATGAAGGCATGGATTTGCATGAGGAGGCATTGGAGAACTACGAAAAGGCTTTGAGCCTTGCTGAAAGTACCGATGAGATCTTGCTCCACATTGCTTATGTTTATCAGAGCATGGGTGATTATGAGAACTCGGTCATCTATTTGAAGAAATGCCTGGAGCAAAATATGGAAAATCAGGATGCCCTTTATGAACTGGCATTTTGTTATGATGTCCTTGATAAGCAGGAAGAAAGCATTAAATTTTATGAGCAGTATATAGATAATGAGCCATATTCCTATGCGGCCTGGTATAATTTAGGTAATGCATTTAATAAAATGGATCTGTATGAAAAATCGATAGATGCCTATGATTATGCTCTGCTGATCAAAGATAATTTTGCCTCTGCTTATTTTAATAAAGGCAATGCGTTGGTGCACCTTGACCGTTATGCCGAAGCCATTGATGTTTATAAACAAACCTTTGAATACGAACCGCCTTCAGGTGATACCTATTGTGCCATAGGGGAGTGTTATGAAAAG